>NZ_BAAGSN010000013.1:169432-272236 GCF_054782415.1 Sinomonas soli
GCCGGTCGTCGGTCACCGCAGGAGCGGCGGTGGGTTCGGGTCAGCCGAACTTCTGGGCCGTGGCGTAGCCCTTGCCGTTGTACTTCTGGACGAGCACGGAGGAGATGGCCGGCTGGCCGTCCATGGTGGTGTCCACGCTCGTGCCCTGGAGCATGAGCGGGGCGTTGAAGCTCTTGATGCTGCGCAGGGCCTTCATGAAGGAGTCGCGCGTGGGATCGGTCATCTTCTGGAACGCCTGGTCGAGCGTGGCTCCGGCGATGTAGCTCCACATGCAGTGCGGGAACGCCGGCATGCCCTGGTAGTTCGCGTACTGCTTGAGGTCGGAGAGGAACTTGACCACGTCCTGGTCCTTGGCGAACTCCGGGCTCTGCGGGGCCTTGGAGAAGGCCACCGAGTAGATGCCAGGGTAGGCCGAGGCCCCGCCCGGCTGCAGGATGGCCGTGGGGCTCGAGGTGTTCGAGGGCAGGAACCAGCTGGGCTTCCAGCCGATCTGCTGGGCCTTCTGCAGGGTCGCGATGGTCAGCGGGGTGATGGACATGGCGTTGAAGAACACGTCCGCGCCGGTCGCGGCCAGCTGGGTGATCTGTGCGTCCACCGACGTGTCGGTGGCCTCGTAGGTCTGCTCGCCGACCACGCTGATGTTCGAGGCGCCCTTGATCGCGTCCTTGAAGCCGGAGACGTAGCCCTTGCCGTAGTCGTCGTTCTGGGACAGGATCGCGACCTTGTGCGTGCCCCCGGAGGAGGCCAGCAGCTTGCCGAAGGCCCCACCCTCGTTCTGGTAGGCCGGCACGAGGCCGAGCTGCCACGGGCTCTGCTTCTGGTCGCTGAAGGTCGGATCGCCCGTCATGACGAGCACCTGGGGCACCTTCTGGCTGATGGCGGCCTCGCGGAAGGCGCGGTTGGTCGGCGTCCCCAGGCCGATGCCCTCGGCGAAGACGTTGTCCGAGACCATCTGCTGGAAGTTGGAGAGCGACTTCTGCGGGTCGTAGGCGTCGTCGTAGGTCTTGATGTCCACCTTGCGGGTCTTGCCGTCGCCGAACTTCACCCCGCCGTCGGCGTTCTTGGCGCCGAAGTAGGCCTTGACGCCTGCGACGGTGCAGGTGCCCGGGCCGGCGGTCGCGCCGCTGAGGGGGGTGGTGATGCCGAGGGTGATGCTCGTGTCGGTGATGCCGGGCGATGCCGCTGTGCCGCCGCTGCCGCTCTGCGCGCTGCCGCGGCATCCTGTCAGCGAGAGCGCAAGGACCGACGCCATCGCGACGGCGCCGAGGAGCCCCCGTGTCCCTTTCCGAACGTTCATGATCGACCGTGCCTCTCTGTTTTCTCGGGTGCCTCCGGCGCCGCGTCCGGGGTCGGAACCTGCGCGGGAGTGTTCTGCGGGGGAGTCCCCGCAGTGCTGGAGTGGTGCTTGTCGGTGGCGGAGGGGGCGCCGTCGGGCGTGACCGTGCCCTCCGGCGGGGCGCTTCCGTGCGGGGCGGCGCCGCCCGCGCGCGATGTGGTGCCGCGGCGGCCGAGCCGCCTGAGGACGCGGGGCAGGCTCACGAGCCCGTCGGGCAGGAGGAACAGCACCGCGAGGAGGATCACGCCCTGGCTGATGGTGGTCAGGTTGGGGTCGACGGCGTTGGTCAGCTGCGGCACGAGGATGTAGTACGCCCCGCCGATCAGGGAGCCGACGATGCTGCCGGCCCCGCCGATCACCATGGCCGCGAGCAGGCTGATGGAGTGGCCGAAGCTGAGCGTCTCGGGGGAGGTGTACTGGACGGCCGCCATGTAGAGGAAGCCGCTCGCGCCGCCGAACACTGAGGCGATGGTGAAGGCGAGGACCTTGGTCCAGTACGGCGAGACGCCCATCGAGGCCGCCACCGACTCGTTGCCCTTCACCACGGCGAACGCGCGCCCGTACTTCCCGCGCACGAGCCGCCGGGCCAGGAGGAATCCGACGCCGGCCACGACCAGGACGATGTAGTACTGCCACTGGTCGTTGAACAGGCCGGACCAGTCGGGGGCGTTCGAGAAGATCGCCGAGGTGCCCTGGGATCCGCCGGTGAACGTGTCGAGCCGCTTGGCCAGCGGGACGCCCACGATCGGCAGGGCGATCGTGACCATCGCGATCGCGAGGCCGCCGAGGCGCGCGGCGGCGAGGGCCACGAGCAGCCCCACGATCCCGGTGATGACGGCGGCCGCGACGAACACGAGGACGATGTTCCAGCCATGGGTGACGCCGTAGGCGGTGACGTAGGCCCCCAGCCCCAGGAAGAAGATCTGCCCGAGGTTGACCTGGCCGGTGTAGCCCATGACGATGTTCAGCCCGAGCACGGCCACGGCGTACACCCCGATGCGCACAAGGCTCTGGTTGGCGATCGCGGGCAGGAAGAGCGGGGCCGCGAGGAGGAGGATGGCGACCAGGACGGCCATGCCGATCCGGGCCCCCCGGGACTTCAGTGCTGCGCCCATCAGACCCGCACCACGACCTTCCTGCCGAACAGGCCTTGGGGACGGATGACCAGGATCACGAAGATCAGCGCGAACGGCACGGCGATCTTCAGGTCGTGCCCGATCAGGGGGACGTAGACGGCGACGAGGTTCTCGAGCACGCCGATGCCCCAGGCGGCGGCCACGGCCCCGATCGGGCTGTCCAGGCCGCCCAGGATCACGGCGGCGAGCGCGTAGACGAGGGCGCCGTCGAGCATCCCGGGGGTGAGCGTCAGCTGCGGGCCGACGAGGGCGCCGGCGACGGCGCCGAGCGCGGCCGCGAGTCCCCAGCCGACCATGAGCAGCCGCCCCACCGGGAGGCCGGAGAGCGCCGAGGAGGCGGGGTTGTCCGCCACGGCCCGCAGCGCGAGCCCGAGCTTGGTGCGCATGAACAGCACCTGCAGCAGGACCATGATCGCCACGATCGTCACCGTGGTGGCGAGGGAGCGGACGCTGACCACCGCGCCGAGGACGTTGACGCTCGTGAGCGGGAACAGGGAGGGGAACTGCAGGTTGTTGTAGCCCCACAGGACCGCGACGATGCCCGTGACGAGGGTGAGCAGGCCGATGGTCACCACGACCGCCGTGTCCGGGTCGCCGCGCTCGAACCGGCGCATGAGGAACCGCTCGACGAGGGCGCCGAGGCAGAACGAGAGGATGATCGCCAGGAGCACCGCGGCCAGGAGCGGCAGCCCCGCCTGCACGAACGCGTACGCGAAATAGGCGGAGAGGACGGCGAGGCCGCCCTGGGCGAAGTTGATCAGGCCCGTCGCCTGGTTCACGAGCACGATCGCGAGGGCGAGGGCCGCGTAGATCGAGCCGGTCGAGAGGCCGTCGACCACGAGCTGGATGAAGGTCTCCATCGGGTTCAGCCCCCCAGGTAGGCGCGGCGGATCTCGTCCATGCCCTTGAGCTCGGAGGAGGTCCCGGTCAGCACGGTCCGCCCCGTCTCGAGCACCGTGGCGGTGTCGACCAGGGAGAACGCGAGGTTGGCGTTCTGCTCGACCACGAGCATCGCGATGCCCGATTCGACGCGGAGCCGGCGGATGGCCTCGTAGACCGTCTTCGCCGTGCTGGGCGCGAGGCCCAGAGAGGCCTCGTCGAGCAGGAGGAGCCTGGGCTTGGCCATGAACGCCCGGCCCACGGCAAGCATCTGCTGCTCGCCGCCGGAGAGCGCCGCGGCCCGCGAGCCGATCCTGTTCCGGAGGTTCGGGAACAGCTCGAGGCAGTAGTCGATGTCCTTCTCGATCTGCCTGCGGTCCTTGCGCAGGTAGGCGCCGACGGCGAGGTTCTCGCGCACGCTGAGCTGGGCGAGCGTGCCGCGGCCCTCGGGCACGTGGGCGATCCCGAGCCCGGCGACCTGGTCGGGACGCAGCCCGCGGATGTCCCGGCCCGCGAACCGGATGGTCCCGCCGGTGCGGACGGTGCCGCTGATGGCGCGCAGGGTGGTGGTCTTGCCCGCACCGTTCGCCCCGAGGACGCCGACGGCGCCGCCCTCCGGCACGGCGAGCGAGACGCCCTCGAGCACCTGGACGGGCCCGTAGGAGGCGGTGACGCCGTCGAGTTCAAGCAGCGTCATCGGCCGCGTCCTTCCCGATGTAGGCCTCGATGACCCGCGGATCCGCCTGGGCCTCGGCTGCGGTGCCCTCCATGAGCTTGCGGCCGTGGTCCAGCACCACCACGCGGTCCGTGAGCGCGGAGATGAGGCCCATGTGGTGCTCGACGATCACGATCGTGATGTCCTGCTGGTCGCGCACCTGCTTCACGGTGGCGATGAGCTGCTCGACCTCGCCGTGCGAGAGGCCGGCCGCCGGCTCGTCGAGCAGGAGCAGCGACGGCCGGGCCAGCAGGGCCCGCCACAGCTCAATGCCCTTGTGCAGCCCGTGCGAGAGCTCGTCCGCGGGCCGGTCCGCCGCCCACGCGAGGCCCGCGCGGTCGAGGAGCTCGAGCGCCTCGGCGCGCATGGCCCGCTCGGCCCTGCCGGTGAACGGCAGTCCGAGGGCCCAGGAGAGCGGGCCGCCCGGCAGGCGGGTGTGGCCGCCGAGGACCACGTTCTCCAGGACGGTGGCCCGCAGCTGGAGTGCGGGGTGCTGGAATGTGCGGGAGAGGCCGATCCGGGCCAGGTGCGAGGGCGCGCGCCCCACGGCCTCGGTGCCGTCGATCGTGATCGAGCCCGAGCTCGGCCGGTAGTGGCCGCTGATGCAGTTGAAGAGCGAGGTCTTCCCCGCCCCGTTGGGGCCGACGAGCCCGAAGATGGTGCCGGGCTCGACCTCGAAGCTCACGTCCTGGAGCACCTTGACGCCGCCGAAGTGCAGGTTCACGTCGCTCAGGCTCAGGCGTGCTGCCATCGGCGTACCTCCGTTGTGCGTCTTTGCCCGCGGCCTGTGGAACGGATCACAGCCGCTTGGGATCGAAGCTACGGATCGGAGACGAGATTGTCAACGATTTTGGATGCCGGACGGAGGCGCCGCCGCGGCCACCGTGCGGAGCCACTCGATGGTGGCGTCCGTCATGGGGTGCGCGGAGCCCAGGGCGTCGAGGTACGAGCGCACCTCGAGCATCTCCTCCTCGCGCCGCACGGCGTGCCGGCGCGTGCCCTCGAGCAGCCGCTGGACCAGGGCCGGCCCGTCCGGGCCCAGCTCGGCGGCGATCTGGTCCGTGACCCAGCCGGCGGCCCCGACCGCGCTCGCCGCCGTCACCGCCTCGAGGATGGTGGCGGCGAGCCCCTTCATGAACACGCTGCGCAGGAGCTTGAGGCCGGCGGCGGCGCCCGGCTCCGGGCCGGCCGACGTGGCCGGGATGCCCAGTGCGGCCAGCTGGGCGGTGAGCGCGGCCTCGTCGGGGCCGCTGACGAGCAGCGGCGTGGCGATCCGGGCCCGGGGGACCGGGGCGAGGACGGCGACGTCGGCGAAGCGCACCCCGGCCCGGGCCGCCTGCTGCGCGAGGCGGCGCTTCTCCTCGGGTCCCGCCGTGTTGAGGTCGGCGAAGACCGCGTCGCGCGCCATCGCGGGCAGCGCCTCGGCGAGGGCGGCGGAGGCCGCGCGGGCGCCGACGAGGCTGAGCACGAGGGCGGCGCCGCGGACGGCCTCGGCCGTGCCGGGCGCCAGCACTACGCCGGGCGGGGCGGCGGCGGCGCGGGGGTCCGCGGCGGCGACGTGTGCCCCGTGCGCGGCCAGGTCCGTCGCATAGATGGTTCCGGCCTCACCGAGGCCCAGGACGGCGATGCGCATGCGGTCCTCCCGCGATTGGTTCTAAGATTGTAGACAATATCGCGGCTCCGTCCGGGCCGCGAGGGCTCTCCAGGAAGCGAGCGGACCATGGCGGCAGCAGCGGTGAACGAGGCGACGGCGGCCGTGTCGCCTGCGGACGGCGCGCCCTCCGAGGGTGGGGCCCACGCACCGGTGACCGACCAGATCCGCGACGCGATCGTCCGCGGCGAGTACGCGCCCAACCAGCGGCTCATCGAGGCGGACCTGAGCGCCGCCTTCTCCGCCAGCCGCGCCACCGTGCGCACCGCCCTGCTGGAGCTCGCGGGCGAGGGCCTCGTGGAGCGCCTGCCCAACAAGGGCTCGCGCGTGCGGGCCATCTCGGTGGACGAGGCGATCGAGATCCTCGAGGTGCGCATCGGCGTCGAGGGCCTGTGCGCCGCGAAGGTCGCCGAGCACCTCACCGACGATGAGGCGGCCGAGTTCGCCCGGCTGCGGGACGACATGGCGGCCTCCGTGGAGGAGGGCGACCTCGTCGAGTACTCCCGCCTGAATAGGGCGCTCGATGTGCGCGTGCGCGAGCTCAGCCACCACGCCACGGCCTCGGACGTGCTCGCCCGGCTGCACGCCCAGAGCGTGCGGCACCAGTTCAGGCTCTCGTCCCGTCCCGCCCGCGCCAAGGTCTCCGTGCTCGAGCACACCGCCATCATCGACGCGATCCTCGCCCGCGACCCGGAGGCCGCCGAGCGGGCCGTCCGGGCCCACCTGCTCAGCGTCATCGAGGCCCTCCGGGAGGTCACGGCCCGCGAGGCCGTCTAGCGGCGCGGAGCGCCGGCAGGGCCCGGAACGGCCCTGCCGGCGTACGGCTCAGGAGCGCGCGGTGCGCCAGCCGCCGTGGTACTCGGTGCGCGCGGTGACGGAGTACGGGGCCGGGCTCACCACGGCGCGCACCGCGAACTGCTCGTGCGGCTCCACCGTGGTCTTGCGCGAGCCGCCGTCGGGCTCGCCCCACACCACGCGCAGCTCCGTGCCGAGCTCGACGTTCGGGTCCACCGTCGCGAGCGAGAGCCCGCGCCGCTCATTCGCGGTGACGCCGGTGAAGAGCGAGAGCCCCACGATGGTTCCGTCCGCGTCCACGACCGAGTCGTAGTTGGACGAGCCGTAGTTCGCGTTCGGCAGGTCGAAGAACTGGTATCCGGGCCGGTCCCGGTCGAGGAAGGACGCCCAGATCGCGGCGAGGTCCTCGTCGTTCCAGGCCAGGGTGACCTTCTTGCGCTGGGCGGAGGGATCGAGCTTCTCGAGGGCGTCGCGGCCGATGAAGTCGTGGTCGAACTTCACGAACGAGCCGTAGCCGAGCTCCCACGGGTTGAGGTAGTAGTCCTCGATGTCCGCCGAGACGAACGAGCCGGCGAGGGCGTTGATCGCCTCGTAGCCGTCCGCGGGGAGCCACTCGCGGTAGGCGCGCTCGCCCTCGCCCGTGTAGATGGCCGGGAGCGGCGAGGGGATCCAGCCTGACTCGAGGGTGTTGGAGGAGTACGCCCGGGAGCCGCAGGGCTCGATCCCGAACTCGGCGCCGGCGGACAGGACGGCGTCGCGGACGCGCCCGTGCTGCTCGTAGGGGCCCCAGATCTCCAGGCCCGGCGCGCCGGCCATGCCGTGGCGGAGCGTCCGGACCCGGCCGCCGGCGATCTCCATGTGGCCCATGTGGAAGAACTTGACCTTCTCGACCGGGCCGCCGGCGAGCTTCTCGATGATCTGCCACGCGTTCGGGCCCTGGATCTGGAACCGGTAGTACTCCCGGGAGACGGCCTGCCCGTAGGGGCGCGAGGGGGAGCGGTCGTCGTAGGTGTACTCGACGTCGTAGCCGCCGGTCTCGGCATGGAACTGCAGCCAGTTGGCCACCGGGGCGCGGCCCACGAACACGTACTCGTCCTCGGCCTCATGGAAGAGGATGCCGTCCCCGATCACGCCCCCATTCGAGGCGACCGGGACGAACTGCTTGGCCGTGTCCACGGGGAAGTTGGCGAAGCTGTTGATGCCCGTGGCGGACAGGAGCCGCAGGGCGTCGGGCCCCTTGAGGAAGAAGTTCACCATGTGGTGCGACTGGTCGTAGAGGACCGCGGCCTCGCGCCAGGCCTTCTGCTCGCGGCGCCAGTTGGTGAACTCCGCCGGCACCACCGGGTAGATGTACGTGCCGAGCTGGGAGTCGCGCAGGTGCTCGACCGTGCTCTGCGGCGTGCCTCCGGCCGCATCGAGCACTTCTTGGAGGTTCTTCTCAGCCATGGGTTCTCTCCTTCGGTCTCGACGAGTGCTTCCGACAGGAAGGAGCCGCAGCACTGACGACGCGATTGGTGACAATAATGTATTCGATACCTTGACCGGAGGCTAGGCCCGTGGTTGTCTGGCAGGACACCCCCTCCGGGGCCCTCGTCGGGGCCCGGCCGACACGCGCGAAGGGAAGGGTCGACGATGACCGCAGAATCACTGGCAGGCACCGGGCAACGGGCCGCCACCGAGTCCCTGGCGGAGGCGATCGCCCGAGCGGGCGGCCCCGTCGAGCTGCTGCGCAACCAGGACTGGCCCGCATTCACGTTCCCCGTGGCGCCCGAGTTCACGAACTGGCGCGACGAGCAGCGGGCGTGGAACACGACCGTGGCCCTCATGGACCAGTCGCACCACATGACCCAGCTCTTCCTCGGGGGCGCGGACCTCATCCCGCTGCTGTCCTCGATCTCCCCCAACACCTTCGGCACCTTCCGCCCCGGCGTGGCCAAGCAGCTCATCGCGGTCAACCAGGACGGGTACCTCATCGGCGACGGCATCCTCTTCTACAACGAGGACGCCCCCGAGGGACTCGTGCTGATCGGCCACCACCTGCTCATCGACTGGGTCCGCTTCAACGTCGAGAAGGCCGCGGCCGCCGGCCAGGACGTGCACCACCGCCTCGAGGCCAACTCCCACATGCGCCAGGGGCCGCCCACGTTCTACCGGTACGAGCTGCAGGGCCCGCGCGCCAACGAGGTCATGGAGAAGGTCTTCGCTGGACCCATCCCGGAGATCAAGTTCTTCCACATCGGCGACGTCCAGATCGCCGGCCGCCCGGTCAAGGCCCTCCGCCACGGGATGGCCGGCCAGCCCGGCTTCGAGTTCTACGGCCCCTGGGAGCACCACGAGACGGTGCTCGCCGCCCTGATGGAGGCGGGGGAGGAGTTCGGCATCCGCCGCGTCGGCGCCAAGGCCTACTCGGCCTCCCCTCTGGAGTCCGGCTGGGTGCCCACCCCCTTCCCGGCCATCTTCGACGACGACCTCGCCGAGTACCGCGCCTGGCTCCCCGCCGCCCGCGCCGGGTCGATCGGCGGCTCCCTCTACTCCGAGGACGTGCACGACTACTACATGACCCCCTACGACATCGGCCTCGGCCGGTCCGTGCGGTTCGACCACGACTTCCACGGCCGCGAGGCCCTCGAACGGCACGCCGAGAACCAGCGCCGCCGCAAGGTGACGCTCATCTGGGACGCCGAGGACGTCGCCGCCGTGGTGCGCTCCCAGCTGGAGCCCGGCACCCCGGCCAAGTACCTCGACTTCCCCAAGGCGCGCTACGGGCTGTTCCAGATGGACGAGGTCATCCACGCCGGCCGCCGTGCGGGCATCTCCACCGACGCAGGCTACGTCGCGTACGACCAGCTCTACATGTCCCTGGCCACGCTGGACGCCGATGTCCCCGACGGCGCGGAGGTCGAGGTCGTCTGGGGCGAGGACCCGATCTCCCGCAAGGCCTCGGTCGACGCCGACCACCGCCAGGTCCGCATCCGCGCCACGGTGGCCCCGGCCCCGTACCACGAGTTCGCCAGGACCGTGTACCGTGCCAATGCCTGACGCGGTGAGGCCTGACGCGGTGAGGCCTGACGGGATCCCCTGCCTCCTGATGCGCGGGGGCACCTCCAAGGGCGCGTACTTCCTCGCCTCAGACCTGCCTGCGGACCCCGCCGCCCGCGACGAGCTCCTCCTGCGCATCATGGGCACGCCCGACCCGCGGCAGATCGACGGCCTCGGCGGCGCCCACCCGCTCACGAGCAAGGTCGCCGTCGTCTCCGCCTTGCCCGATCGCGGGAGCCGCGGGGACTCCCCGGACGTCGACTACCTCTTCCTCCAGCTCGGCGTCGACGAGGCCTTCGTGACGGACCGGCAGAACTGCGGCAACCTCCTGGCCGGGATCGGACCCTTCGCCGTCGAGCGCGGCCTCGTCCCCGCCGGGCCCGAGCGCACCGAGGTGCGGATCCGCATGGTCAACAGCGACAGCGTCGCCACCGCCCGCTTCGCCACCCCCGGCGGCGCGGTGGACTACGACGGCGACCTCGCGATCGACGGCGTGCCCGGCACCGCGGGCGCGATCTCGCTCGACTTCGAGGACACTGCCGGCTCCTCGACCGGGGCCCTGTTCCCGACCGGCAGCGTCCTCGACACGGTCGAGGGGGTCGAGGTGACGTGCGTGGACAACGGCATGCCCAGCGTCCTGATGCGCGCCGCCGACCTGGGCGTCCGCGGGGACGAGGCGCCGGCCGACCTCGAGGCCGACGCCGACCTCGCCGCCAGGCTCGCGAAGATCAGGGCCGCCGCGGCCGAGCTCATGGGCATGGGGGACGTGAGCGGCACGACCGTCCCCAAGCTCGTCCTGCTCTCCCCCCCGCGCGCCGGGGGAGCGGTCGCCACCCGCAGCTTCCTGCCCGTGCGCGTCCATACCTCGATCGGCGTGCTCGGCGCCCTCACCGCCGCCGCCGGCGTGCTCGCGCCCGGCTCCGTGGGCCACGCCCTCGCGGCCCTGCCCGAGGAGGGCACGCCGTTCCGGATCGAGCACCCCACCGGGCACTTCGACGTCGACGTGGCCCTCGCACCGGCCGGGACCGCGGGGAGCGGCGCCGCCGGCGAGGGGGGCGCCGCCGGAGGGCTCGCCGTCGTCCGCTCCGCAGCCCTGCGCACCGCCCGGAAGATCTTCGACGGGCGCGTCTTCCCGCGACCCCGCCTGTAGCAGCCCCACGCGCCCGCAGCACGAAAGAGGACAGCAATGACCGACTACACCTCGTTCGATGTGGCCCACCTGGGCAACGTCGAGCTGCTCACCCCGACGTTCGAGAAGAGCCTGTGGTTCTTCCAGGACCTGCTCGCCATGCGGGTCGTCGCCGAGGCCGGGGACTCCGTGTACCTGCGCACGTGGGACGAGTACCAGCTCTACACGATCAAGCTCACCGCCTCGGACGACGCCGGCGTGGGCCGCACCACCTTCCGCACCACGAGCGCTGAGGCCCTCGACCGGCGCGTGCGGGCCATCGAGGAGATGGGCCTGGGCATCGGGTGGGAGGACGGCGAGGTCGGCACGGGCCGGACGTTCACCTTCCGCGACCCCGACGGGCACGAGATGGGGATCTACTACGACACCGAGCGGTACGAGGCCACGGACGACAGGCCGGCGCTGAAGAACCAGGCCTCCCGCTTCCCCGGCCGCGGCGTCAACGCCCGCCGGCTCGACCACATCAACTACCTCGCCAAGGACGTCGTGGCCAACGGCGAGTTCGTCGCCAGGGCCCTGCGCGGGCGCGAGTCCGAGCGCATCAAGCTCGACGACGGCGGCTATGCGGCCTGGTGGTTCCACTTCAACAACAAGTCCTACGACATCGTCTACTCCGACGACTGGCTCAAGCACGGCAACCGCCTCCACCACGTCGCCTTCGCCCCGGACACCCGCGAGGACATCCTCAAGGCCGCGGACATCTTCCTCGAGAACGGCATCCACATCGAGTCCGGCCCGCACAAGCACGCCATCAACCAGACCTTCTTCCTCTACGTCTGGGAGCCGGGCGGGAACCGCATCGAGTTCGCCAACGCCGGCGCCCGCCTCCTGCTCGACCCCGACTCGCCCGTGGTCGAGTGGAGCCAGGAGGAGCGGAAGAAGGGCCAGGCCTGGGGCATGAAGACCATCGAGACCTTCCACACGCACGGCACGCCAGCCGTGCGGCAGTGACACCCTAGAGGTACCCACCCACAACACCGCACGAAGGAGTGTGGAGACCATGACCGAGACACTGGACCCGGCGGCCCCCGCAGCGCCCGTCACCACGGGCCTGTACATCGGCGGCGCCGAACGCCAGGCCGCCGCAACGCTCGAGGTGGCTGACCCCGGCAAGCCCGGGACCGTCGTCGGCCACGCCGCCGCGGCGAGCGCGGCCGACGTCGACGACGCGATCGCCGCCGCCAAGGCCGCCTACCCGGCCTGGAGCGCGCTCGGTGCGGCCGAGCGGGCCGAGCGCATGAGGGCCGCGATCGAGGGCATCGCCGAGGCCCGGGACGAGGACGCCGCGATCCTGTCCCGGGAGAACGGCAAGATCCGCCTCGAGGCGTGGGTGGACTCCCTCGTCTTCGAGATCCGCTGGAACCTCGCCCTCGCGCTCGCCGACCAGGTCGACGCCGCGACCGTCCTGGCGCCCGCGCCGGGCATCCCAGTGACGACGACGGTGGGGTACCAGCCGCTCGGAGTGGTCACCGTGATCGTGCCGTTCAACTGGCCCATCGCGATCTTGGGCGCCTCGCTGCCGCACGCGCTCCTGGCCGGCAACACCGCGATCGTCAAGCCGCCGCCCACCACCCCGCTCGCCACCACCCGCGTGGTCCAGCGCATCGCCGAGAAGCTCCCGCCCGGCGTGCTCAACGTGGTCACCGGCAAGGACGCGGAGATGTCCGCGCTCATCACGAGCCCGGACATCGCCAAGGTCTGCTTCACCGGATCCGTCGCGGGCGGCAAGAAGATCATGGAGATGGCCTCGGGATCCCTCACCCGGGTCACGCTCGAGCTCGGCGGCAACGACCCCGCCGTGATCCTCGAGGACGCAACCCTGGACGACGCCGAGCTGGACCGCCTCTATGCGGCCATCTTCGACACCACCGGGCAGATCTGCATGAACGCCAAGCGCGTCTACGTGCACCGCTCCCGGCTCGACGACGTGGTCGCCGGCCTGGCCGCGCGCCTCGAGAAGGCCGTGATCGGCTACGGCCTCGACGAGCGCACCACCATGGGCCCGCTGCACTCGCCCGTGCAGATGGCGTTCGTGGCCGAGCTCATCGAGGAGGCCAAGGCCTCCGGCGCCGATGTGCGGGAGTTCGGCACGCTGCCCGACGATCCCGAGCTGGCCGGCGGCAACTTCCTGCGCCCGGCGCTCGTGGTCGATCCCGACCCGGCGCTGCGCGTGGTCACGCTCGAGCAGTTCGGGCCGGTCATCCCGATCCTCCCGTTCGACACCGAGGAGGAGGCCGTCCGGGCCGCGAACGACACGTGGGCCGGGCTGTGCGGCTCCGTCTGGTCCGCGGACCCCGGGCACGCGGACCGGATGGCGCGCCAGCTCGTGTGCGGGTACGTGTGGGTCAACGACCACGGCGCCACCCGGCTCGACCTGCGCGCGCCGTTCGGCGGCATGAAGCAGTCCGGGCTGGGCCGCGAGCAGGGGATCGAGGGCGTGCGCGCCTTCCAGGACACCCGCTCGGTGGCCCACCTCGACCCGGACGCCCTCGCGGCCGGCTAGCGGGCACCGCGGACCTCGCGGACCGAGGGGGCCGGAGGGCGCCGCCGCCGGAGTGCGGCCGGGTGCTCTCCGGCCCTCTCTGCCGCCGTGCGAGGGGACCGCCGCAGGCTGGCCTCGCCAGCACGGAGAGAAGCGCGGACCAAATACCTATAGACATTCCCTATGTAGATAGTTAGATTCGACACAGGACGCAACGTGGCGCCCGTGCGAAAGGAGTCCCGAACGTGGCAAAGAGCGCACCCGCGGCGAACCGCGAAGCATCGCTGCAGCTGATCGACAACTTCTCGCTCGAGATGACCGGCAAGGACGTGCCGGGCCTGCTCGAGGCCAAGGACCACATCCCGGCCGGCACGCGGATCAACATCACCTTCCTCGGCAACGAGGACCTCGAGATGCGGGTGGCCGCCGCGAAGGCCGTCCGCGAGCACGGGTTCACCCCCGTCCCGCACATCTCCGCGCGCCGGCTCAGGTCCCAGGGCGAGCTCGAGGAGTTCCTCGGCCGCCTCCAGGAGGTGGGCGCGAGCGAGCACGTGTTCACCGTGGGCGGCGACCCGTCCGTCCCGGAGGGCCCCTACGAGGACTCGCTCGCCGTCATCTCCAGCGGCGTTCTCCAGCAGTACGGCGTGCGCGAGGTCGGCATCGGCGGCTACCCCGAGGGCCACCCCGACATCTCGAAGGAGACCCTCGCCGGGGCCCTCGAGGACAAGGCCGCGGCCCTGAAGGACCAGGGGCTCGACGCCGTCATCCTCACCCAGTTCGCCTTCGACACCGAGCCCGTGGCCGAGTGGATCGCCGGCGTGCGCGCCAAGGGCATCGAGGCCCCCATCCGCGTGGGCACCCCCGGCCCGGCCGGCATCAAGCGACTCCTGGGCTTCGCACGGCGCTTCGGCGTGGGCGCCAACGCCATGATCGTGAAGAAGTACGGCTTCTCCCTCACGAACCTGCTCGGCGAGGCCGGGCCGGAGCACTTCGTCGACGACCTCGCCTCCGCCCTCACGGACGCGTGGCCGCACCCGGGGATCCCCGGCAAGGTCGGCCTGCACTTCTACACGTTCGGCGGCCTCAAGGCGACCGCCGACTGGGTGCGCACCTTCACCGCCGAACGGTCCTAGGCCGCCATGGCACGGCACACCGAAGCCCGGAAGGACAGGGCCTGCCTGATCGTGCACGGGCCCGACAAGCCCGGCATCGTGGCGGCCGTCGCGGCGCTCGTGACCCGCAACCAGGGCAACATCGTCACGCTCGACCAGTACTCCACCGACCCCACGGGCGGGGACTTCTTCCAGCGGGTCGAGTTCATCCGGCCCGACCTCGCGCTCGCGATGCCGGACCTGGAGGCGGACCTCGCCTCGACCCTCGGCCCGCTGGACATGCAGTGGACGCTCACGGACCTGTCCGTGCCCAAGCGCATGGCCATCATGGCCTCGACCTCGGACCACTGCCTCCTCGAACTCCTGTGGCGGCACCGGCGGGGCGAGCTGCCCGTGACCATCCCGATGGTGATCTCCAACCACACCAACACCGCGGAGGACGTGCGCTCGTTCGGCATCCCGTTCTTCCACGTCCCCTCCGCCGGCCCGGACAAGTCCGGCGCGGAGGAGGAGATCCTCAAGCTCCTGGCCGGCAACGTGGACTTCGTGGTCCTCGCCCGCTACATGCAGATCATCTCCGCGGACTTCCTCGACCGGGTCGGGGTCCCGCTGATCAACATCCACCACTCGTTCCTGCCCGCGTTCATCGGTGCGGCGCCCTACCGCAAGGCCAAGGAGCGCGGCGTGAAGCTCATCGGCGCGACCGCCCACTACGTGACCAAGGACCTCGACGAGGGACCCATCATCGAGCAGGACGTGGCCCGCGCCACGCACGCCCACACCGCCGCCGACCTCCAGGCCCGCGGCGCCTACGTGGAGCGCGCCGTGCTCTCCCGCGCCGTGCAGTGGCACGCCGAGGACCGCGTGATCCGGCACGGCAACCAGACCATCGTCTTCTGACCCAACCCCAGACCCTCCCGAAGAGAAAGAGGTTCACCGTGGCACCGAAGAATCTGCAGGAAGTCCTCGACGCGTCCAAGGGCGCCGTCGACCTGCTGCGCAACTCCCAGATCGGCTCCTACATCTACCCGGTGGTCCCCGCGGACTTCCAGAACTGGATCAAGGAGCAGAAGGCGTGGCGCGAGACGGCCGTGCTGTACGACCAGTCGCACCACATGGACAACCTGTTCCTCAAGGGCTCGGACGCGATCAAGCTCATCACCGCGACCGCGATCAACTCCACCGCCAACTTCCCGGTGGACAAGGCCAAGCAGTACGTCCCCACCACGGCCTCGGGCCACGTGATCGGGGACGGCATCCTCTTCCGCGAGGCCGAGGACGAGTACGTCTACGTGGGCCGCGCCCCCGTCACCAACTGGCTCCTGTACCAGGGCGAGACGGGCGGGTACGCCAACCTCGACATCACGGCCGACCGCCGCTCGCCCTCGCGCCCCTACGGGCACGCCGTCTCGCGGCAGTACTACCGCTTCCAGATCCAGGGCCCGAACGCCTGGGCGGTCATCGAGAAGCTCAACGGCGGCCCGGTCGAGCAGCTGAAGTTCTTCAACATGTCCACCATGACGATCGACGGCACCACGGTCCGGACCCTCCGCCACGGCATGGCCGGCGCACCCGGCCTCGAGGTGTGGGGCCCCTACGCGGACCACGACCGCATCATGAACGCGATCGTCGAGGCCGGCGCGGAGTTCGGGCTCGTGCCCGTGGGCTCGCGCGCCTACCCCTCCAACACCCTCGAGTCCGGCTGGATCCCCTCGCCGCTCCCGGCCATCTACACGGGCGAGGCCGAGCGCGGCTACCGCGAGTGGCTCCCGGCGGACGGCTACGAGGCCACCGGCACGCTGGCCGGCTCGTTCGTCTCGGACAGCATCGAGGACTACTACCTCACGCCGTGGGAGCTCGGCTACGGCTCGTTCGTGAAGTTCGACCACGACTTCATCGGCCGCGACGCCCTCGAGAAGATGGACCCGGCCACGCAGCGCCGCAAGGTCACCCTCGCCTGGAACCCCGAGGACATGACGAAGATCTTCGGCTCGCTCTTCGACGTGGACGGCCCGCAGTACAAGTTCTTCGACCTGCCGCTGGCCAACTACGGCTCGGCCAACTACGACTCGGTGGTGGACGCCGACGGCAACGTGGTCGGGTTCTCGATGTTCACCGGCTACAGCGCGAACGAGCGCCGCGCGCTCTCGCTCGCGACCGTGGACCCCAACGTGCCCGAGGGCGCCGAGCTCAAGGTGGTCTGGGGCGAGCCCGACGGCGGGAGCCGCAAGGCCGCCGTCGAGCCCCACGAGCAGATCGAGGTCCGTGCCGTGGTCAGCCCCGTCCCGTACTCCACCGTGGCCCGCACGGAGTACCACGGCGGCTGGCGCACCAACTACCAGACGGCCTAGGTTGGGAACTCGGCACGGGGCACACCGCCCCGTGCCGAGTCCGTGTCTCAAGGAGGTCCGATGAGCCTGAGGTTCGCGCTGCTGGCCCTGCTCCGCGTCGGCCCGCTCTCGGGCTACGACCTGCAGAAGCAGTTCTCCCTCTCGGTGGGGCACGTGTGGCACGCCCCCGACTCCCAGATCTACCCCGAGCTGCGCAAGATGGAGGCCGAGGGCCTCATCGAGGGCGAGGAGCAGGCCAGAGGCCAGCGCGCCACGCGCCGGGTCTACCACGTCACCCCCGCGGGGGAGCGGGCCTTCCTCGACTGGATGGGCACCCCGCTCGAGTACGCGCGCGTCCGCGACCCCGCCCACTTGCGCGCCGCCTACCTCGAGGCGGCCACCCCGGCGGCGGCCCGCGAGTTCTTCCGCGCGCACATCACGCAGTGGGAGGGCGAACTGGCGCAGTGGGAGGGCGAGCTCCGCCGCATCGACGCTGTCGCGAACCCGATGCTGGCCCGGCGGCTCGCGGTGACCGAGCCCGGGGCGCGCGAGCGGACCGTGGCCTTCAAGCGCTTCACCTACGAGGGCCTCGTGGACCGCGCCCGGTCGGAGATCGCCTGGGCGCGCCGCGGCCTCGAGCTCGTCGAGGGGCTCGAGGCGGCCGACGGCGGGTGGGCGGGCACGCGCGCCACCGGCGCCTGATCCGCTCCGGCCGCCTACTCGGTGTTGGCGTGCGCCGCCCGGGCGGCGGCGTTGTCGACCTGCCTCCGCTCGGCGAGGATCAGGCACGCCGCATCCAGCGCCAGGTGGGTCGCCTGGTCGAACAGGCTCGAGAGCGGCTGGATGCTGGGGGCCTCGCCCGGGCGCCGGTATTTCGTGGCGGCCGGGAGGACGAGCCGCGTCCCGGCGAGCTGTCCGAGCGGGGACTCAGGGTCCGAGGTGACCGCATGCACCCGTGCCCCGGCCAACGCGGCGGACTGGGCGATCTGCACAGTGTGGCCCGTGGTGCCGGACCCGGAGACGGCCACGAGGAGGTCTCGGGGGCCGACTGCCGGGGTGGTGGTCTCTCCGACCACATGGACGGCCAGGCCCAGGTGCATGAGGCGCATCGCGAAGGCCCGCGCCATGAGGCCCGAGCGGCCCTCGCCGGTGACGAAGACGCGCGGCGCCTCCTCGAGCGCGTGCACCGTCGCGTGGAGCTCGTCGCGGTCGACGCGCGCGAGGACCGGCTCCAGTTCGCGGGCGATCGTGGTCAGGGGATCATCGGCCACTGCGGGTCCTCTCGGTGCTGTTCAGGCTGTCGATGCGGTCGCGGAGCTGCTCCGCGGCGGCGAGGGGATCGGGCGCGCCCGTCACCGAGCCGCCCACGATCACGCGCAGGTGCGGGAGGGCCGCGAGCGCCGGCAGGTCGTCCACGCCCAGTCCACCGGCGAGCGCGAGCCTGCGTCCGGCCGCCCACTCGCCGAGCAGGCTCGCGGGGCCGGCGTGCGCGGCCTGGACGTCCTTGGCCACATGGGCGGCCAGGACCACCTCGTCGGGCAGGTCGGCGGCGAGCCCGGCCCGCCGCTCCTCGCTCGTGGCCATGAGGTCGACGACGGTCTCCGCGCCGTGCTCCTGCGCCGTCCGGACGGCCTTCTCGATGGTCGCGTCATGGGCGACGCCGAGGACGGTCGCCGACCGCGCGCCAGCTTCGAACGCCATCCGGAATTCGGTCGCGGCGTCGTCGGCCGTCTTGAGGTCCGCGAGGACGGGGGTGGGCCCCGCCGCCGCGGCGATCTCGGCGAGCAGCCCCATGCCGTGCGCCTTGATGAGCGAGGTGCCCACCTCGATGACGTCGGCGGAGGGGGCCAGGGCGCGCGCGAGGACGAGCGCCCGCTCCCGGGGGATGCGGTCGAGTGCTATCTGGAGCTCCACAGGGGGTGTCCTCCTCGGGTCAGGGAGCCGGCGCCAGGGTGGCGGCGGCGGTGAAGGCGGCGATCTGCGCCCGGGTGGGGAGGCCGTCGCGGTCGCCGCGGTGGGTGGTGGCCAGGGCTCCGACGGCGCTCGCGCGCTCGAGGGCGGCGGCGTCGTCGAGCCCGTCGAGGAGCGCGCTTATGAAGCCGGCGGCGAACCCGTCGCCCGCCCCGACGGTGTCGACCACGCTGACCCGGAAGCCCGCGTGGTCCCACCGGCCCCCCGCGGTGTGGAGGGACGCGCCGGCTGCGCCGTCCTTGACGGCGACCCGTGAGGCCCCTAGCGCGAGGTAGAAGTCGGCGATGCCGTCGGCGCTGTCCCGGCCGGTGAGGAGCAGCCCCTCGGCGCGGCCCGGCAGGACCCAGTCGGCCCTGCTCGCGATGGCATTGGTCGCGTCGATGAGCTCTGCCTCGCTCGCCCACAGGGTGGGTCTGATGTTGGGGTCGAAGGAGACGGTCGCGCCGTGGGCGCGGGCCACTTCGAGGGCGCGCAGCGCGAAGGCGCGGGTGCTCGGCGAGAGTGCGAGCGGGATGCCGGTGAGGTGCAGGTGCCGGGCCGAGGCGATGCACGCGTCGGCCGCCTCGCTCGCGGCGAGCCGGCTCCCGGCCGAGCCCGCGCGGAAGTACCGCACCTCGGGGTCGCCCCCGAGGGACAGGCCCTTGAGCTGGAAGCCGGTGGGGGCGCTCTCGTCCACCGTCGCCGCGCGCGTGTCCACGCCCTCGGCCCGGAGGGTCTCGAGGGCGTACGTGCCGAACGGGTCGGCCCCCACGCGCCCGATCCAGCCCGAGCGGTGGCCGAGCCGCGCGAGCCCGACGGCGACGTTGGTCTCCGCACCCGCCAGGCCGCGCTCGAACGTGGTGACCTCGTGCAGGGGGCCGGGCTCGCACGCCATGAACATGGCCATGGCCTCGCCGAACGTGACGGCGTCCAGGTCCCCGCTCATGCCGCCGCCTCCTGCCGCGGCGACCAGGCCTCCACGGGGTTGCCCAGCTCTCCGAGCCCGTCGATGCGCACGGAGACCGAGTCCCCGGGCGCGAGCGGGACGTCGCGCCCGGGAGCGCCGGTGAGGACGAGGTCGCCCGGGCCCAGGGGCATCAGCTGGGCGAGATAGGCGAGGATCTCGCCCGGGTCGCGGGCCAGCCCGGCCGTCGACGCCCGGCTCGCCTCGGTGCCGTTGACGTCCACGGTGATCGAGAGGTCCGCCGGGTCGAGGTCCGTGTCGATCCAGGGCCCGACGGGGGTGAACGTGTGCCGGCTCTTCGCGGCGGTCCAGAGCGGGTCGCCGCCCTGGGCGTCCCGGTCCGTGACGTCGTTGGCGACGGTGAGGCCCAGGACGCAGGAGAGCAGGTCCGAGGCCCGCACCCCCGAGGTCTCCCGGCCGATCACGAGGGCGAGCTCGCCCTCCGCGACGGTCCGGCAGGCGTCGTCCGGCAGCCGCAGCGCGGCCCCGGGGCCGACCACGGTGCGGGCGGCCTTCAGGAACGCCCGCGGGGGGAGGGCCCGGTCCTCGGGGCCGGTGTTGCGGGCCATGCCGACCACGGTGCGGGGCTCGACCGGCGCGAGCAGCCGGGCCCCGGCGGCGGGGACGCGGGTCCCGGTGTGCCGCGGCCGGCCCGCGAAGGGGTCGGCGAGCACGGCGAACTCCCCGCCGTCCCAGCTCGCGTAGTCCGTGCCGCCGGCATGGGCGATCCTGCACACGCGCATCTCAGGACTCCGCGGTGCGGAGCGCGGAGCCGGACAGGGCGGCGGCGCGGGGCCGGACGAAGGGGATGAGCACGGCGGATCCGGCGAGGCTCGCGGCCATGAGCAGGAAGGAGGCGCTGCTCGAGCCCGTGGCGCCGTCGAGCCAGCCCACGAAGTAGGAGCCGACGAAGCCGCCGAGGGCGCCGAGGGAGTTCACCAGCGCGATGGCAGGGCCTGCCACCTCGCGCGGCATGAGCTCCGGGATCGCGGCGAAGAACGGCCCGTACGGGGCGTACATGGCCGCGCCCGCGACCACGAGGAGGACGAAGGCCGCCCAGAAGTTCTTGGGCCCGATGAGGTAGGAGCCGTAGAACGCGATGGCGCTGAGGGCCAGCCATGGCCAGACGTAGCGGTTGCGGTGGCCGGAGAGGTCCGAGAGTCGGCTGTTGACGACCATGAGGATCACGGCGAACACGTACGGGATGGCGGAGATGAGGCCGGTCATCCCGATCCCCTCGCCGCTCGCGGCCTTCACGATCGACGGCAGCCAGAAGACGAACCCGTAGACGCCGAGGCTCCACAGGAAGTACTGCACGGACAGGATGACGACGTTGCGGGACCGCAGCGCGCTCCACAGCGAGGCCGCGGGGGTCATCGCGCGCTGCTCGGCGTCCAGGGCGTCCTCGACGTAGCCGCGCTCCTCCTTGCTGAGCCACGGCGCCTGGTGCGGGTGGTCGGCGACGAGCGCCCGGAACACGAAGGCCCAGACGATGGCCGGAACGCCCTCGATGATGAACATCCAGCGCCACGACGTCGCCTCGACGAGGTAGCCGGAGACCGCCGTGAGCCACAGGACCGTGACCGGGTTGCCGAGGATCAGGTAGGTGTTGGCCCGTCCGCGCTCGGCCTTCGTGAACCAGTGGCTCAGGAAGATCACCATGGCCGGCAGGACGGCGGCCTCGACGACGCCGAGGAGGAAGCGCACCACCATGAGCCACGGGACGGAGGAGACGACGCCCTGCAGCGAGGCCAGCACGCCCCAGGCGAGCAGGCTCCAGAAGATCAGGGTGCGGGCGCTGCGCCGCTCGGCGTAGACGCCGGCGGGCACCTGGAAGAGGAAGTAGCCGAGGAAGAACAGGGCCCCCAGCAGCGCCGAGACACCGGCATCCAGATGCAGGTCGCCCTTCATCCCGCCGGCGACGCCGATCGAGTAGTTCGACCGGTCCAGATAGGCCAGCGAATAGGTCACGAATGCAATCGGAAGGAGCCGGGCCCAGCGTGCATGGCCCGGAGAAGACGCGGCCGCCCGGATGGACCCGGGCCGCATGGCGGAGTCGGACATGAGATCACCTCACTGTGATGATGTTCCATATGATGGAAGGGCTTGTCGCCACTTGGAATCCAGTCTGCGCCCTCCCGCGGGGGGTGCACAAGGGGTCGCGGCCAGAAGTTTCCTCCTACCGGCATCCCCTCCCATATCGTGGAATGGTTCTGGCATACTGGGGCCATGACCCAGACTCCCCCGGACATGGTCGGGAAGGCCCTGCTGCTGCTGACCCTGCTCGGCGACTACCCCGACGGGGCGTCCCTCTCCGAGGTGGCCAGGAGGGCCGGGTTCCCCCTGAGCACGGCCCACCGCCTGGCCGCCGCCCTCGTGCGGGACGGCTACGCGTGCGTCGACGAGGTCAGCCGCCGCTACAGCCTCGGGCTCCAGACCTTCTCCCTGGCCAGCCGCGTCGCCCACCGGCACGGGTTCGCAGGCTCCGCCCTGCCCGTGCTCCGCCGGCTCGCCGACCAGACCGCCGAGAGCGCGCTCATGTCCGTCATCGACGGGCACCACCAGCTCTACGTGCACCACGTCCAGGGCAGCCACTCCGTGAGCGTCAGTGGAGAGCCGGGGCGCCGCGGACCGCTGCACTGCACCTCGATGGGCAAGGTGCTCGTCGCCTTCGCCACCGACCCCGCCCGCACTGACCTCGTGGAGACCCTCGAGCTCACGGCGTACACGCCGCACACCATGGTGGACAGGGACCAGTTCCGGCGGGAGATCGAGGCGGTGGCCGCCCAGGGCTACGCGATCGCCGACGAGGAGCACGAGGCTGGAATCCGCGCGATCGGCGTCCCCGTGCACAACCCCGATGGCCTCGCCGTCGCGGCGCTGTCCGTCGCCGCGCCCGCGTACCGCGTGAGCCGGGAGAAGCTGCTCGACTACCTCCCCGCGCTGCACGAGGCTGCGCAGGAGCTGACCGTCCTCCTGCCCCCGCGCTGACCCGGGGGCTGCGAGCGGGCCCCTCGGCTGGGCCCCGGCAGCGCCTGATCAAGGGTCTTGACGGCGCTGGCCTGTAATTAATAAAATCGAGTTACAAATCAATCGCTCGGCCCGACATCCCCAGCATCGGGGCCGACGCACTCCAGCCGGCACCCCGCCCGCCCCACTCCGGGGCGGGCCGGGGGCCAGCCGCTCCGCCCGGGGCTCGAGGGCTTCCCCGTCCCACGGCTTCACCGCACCCGGTGCGGTTCTCCATCAGCCGGGCGGCCGCGGCCGCCCCTGCGAAAGGGCCTCCATGGGAACATGGGCAGCTCTCGCGCACCAGCCGACCTTCCCCCTCGGGACCATGCTCCTCCTCACCGACGGCACCGTCATGTGCCAGTCGGGCGGATCGCGGAGCTGGTGTCGGCTGACGCCCGATGAATCAGGCAGCTACGTCGGGGGGACGTGGACACAGCTCGCCGACATGCACAGCTCGCGCCTCTACTACGCCTCCGCCGTGCTGCGCGACGGTCGCGTCCTCGTCGCCGGCGGCGAGTACAGCGACGCCGGCTCCGACACGGACACGGCGGAGATCTACGATCCCGTCGCCGACACCTGGACGAGCATCGGCAACCCCGGGTGGGGCCACCTCGGCGACGCGGCCGCGTGCCTGCTCGCCGACGGGCAGCTCCTCGCGGGCAACCTCAGCGACGGGCGCACCGCCGTCTACGATCCCGCAGCCGACGCCTGGACCGCCACCGGGACCATGGCAGCGCGCTCCAACGAGGAATCGTGGACGCTGCTCCCGGACGGCTCCGTGGTCACCGTCAGCTGCGCGAACCATCCCCAAGCCGAGCGGTACATCCCGTCCACCGGCGCATGGATCAGCGCCGGCTCCACCCCGGTAGAGCTCGTCCAGGCCTCCTCGATCGAGATCGGCCCCGCGCTGCTCCTGCCGGACGGCCGGGTGTTCTGCGCCGGCGCAACCGGCCACACCGCCCTCTACACCCCCTCCGGGGACACGACCGGGACCGGCTCCTGGGCCGCCGGGCCGGACTTCCCGACGGACGCCCAGGGCCGGCTGCTCAAGGCGAAGGACGCGCCCGCCGCGCTCCTGCCCAACGGGCGCGTGCTCTGCACGGCGGGACCCGCCGGGGACGCGGCGGGGGACTGGCCCACGCCGACGATGTTCTTCGAGTTCGACGGCGCATCCCTCACCCGCGTCGCCGACCCGCCGAACGCCGACCAGGTCATCTACCAGGGCCGCATGCTCCTGCTCCCGACCGGCGAGGTGCTCTACGGGGCCCAGACCGCCGCCCTCTACGCCTACCAGCCGGACCCCGGGGGAGACCCGGGGTGGGCGCCTGCCATCGCCTCGGTGCCCACGAGCCTCGGCATCGACGGCACCTACACCCTCACCGGGACCCAGCTCAACGGGCTCTCCCAGGCCGTGGGCTACGGAGACGACGCGCAGATGGCCACGAACTACCCGCTCGTCCGGCTCACCGGCACGTACTCCGGCAAGGTCCGCTACCTGCGCACCGCCGAGCACTCGACCATGGCGGTCGCCACGGGCAGTGCGGCCGTCTCGACCCAGTTCACCGTGCCCCACGACCTCGAGTTCGGGCCGTACGAGCTCAGCGTCGTGGCCAACGGCATCGCCTCCGCACCGGTGGCGGTCACCGTCGGCCTCGGATCCGGGCGCGCCCAGTACCTCGTGGTCGACACCTGGACCCCGAGCCAGGACGGCGCCCTGTGGGCGTACGTCGGAGGCGCCTGGCGCGGCCGCGTGATCGGCCAGTCGGAGCTCGTCGGCGTCGCGCAGGACCTCTTCGCCGCGGAGGCGGTCGACGTCTGGTGGGACTCCACCGGCCTCGTCACCGCCAGGGGCTGGTCCTCGCCGCACTGACCGCGCGCTTCCCGCGCCACCCTCCTTCGCACCGCCCGCGCTCCTCGCACCCGCCCCGTCCTCCTTCGCACCCGCCCCGTCCTTTAGGAGCCAGCCATGTACACCCCCTCACAGGCCGTCATCGACCAGCTCGACGCCGCCTCCAACGCCCTCGCGGCCGCGCCGTCGTCGGCCTCCCAGCCCTCCGCCCCGCCCCAGCCCGGCGCGGCCGCGGCGAAGCAGCCCACCCCCGGCGCCGCACCCGCAGGGACCGGCGGCAACGCGACCACCCACTACCTCGTCCTGGACCACTACGTCGCCGGCGGGCCGGCAGCGCTCTGGGCCTACGACGGCGCAGCCTGGCGCGCCGGGCTCATCTCCGAGCCCGGCGACGAGCAGGGGTTCGTCCAGGTCGCCTTCGCCGCGAACCGCGTCGACGTGTGGTGGGACACCGGCGGATCACTCAGCGTGGTCCGCTCCTGGAAGTACCTCTGAGAGCCGAGGACCAGCCATGACCGCAGCAGCAGCCCCGCGCGCCGCCCACTCCTACGGCTGGGTGCCGGACGTCCCGGACCAGCGCGACCACCTCTTCGCCGCGCCCCGCGAGGTGATGGGCGCCCTCCCGCCGTCCGTGGACCTCACGGCGGCCTGCCCGCCCGTCTACGACCAGGGCCAGCTCGGGTCCTGCACGGCCAACGCGATTGCCGCCGCCCTCGAGTTCGACGCCGACAAGGAGGGCATCGCCGGCTACACCACGCCCTCGCGCCTGTTCATCTACTACAACGAGCGCGCCGCGGAGCACACGGTGGCGAGCGACGCCGGCGCCCAGATCCGCGACGGGATCAAGTCCGTCTCGGCCCAGGGCGCCTGCCCGGAGACCGAGTGGCCCTACGACATCGGCCAGTTTGCGGCGAAGCCGGGCGAGCAGTGCTACATCGACGCCAAGCAGCACCGCGCCATCGCCTACCAGCGCGTGGCGCGGTCCATCGCCCAGATGCAGGGCTGCCTCGCCGCCGGCTACCCGTTCGTGTACGGCTTCACCGTCTACGAGTCCTTCGAGGGCCCGGAGGTCGCCCACACCGGCGTCGTGCCCATGCCGGCCCCCAACGAGCAGGTCCTCGGCGGCCACGCCGTCCTCGCGGTCGGGTACGACAACGCGACCCAGTGCTTCCGGGTGCGCAACTCGTGGGGCACCGGCTGGGGACAGGCCGGCTACTTCACGATGCCCTACCAGTACCTGCTCTCGACTGGCCTGGCCAGCGACTTCTGGACCGTCCGGACCGTCGCCTGACATGCGCGGCGACCCCAGCACTCCACGGGCGGGAGCGCTCGACATCCTCGAGCTCCGGGTCCACGGCGTCCGCAACACGCCGCCCCAGGAGATGCTCGGGGTCGCCGTCGACGAGATCGAGGTGGCCCGCGACGGCGCCATCCCGCTCGCCGACGGGCTCGCAGGCTTCTACACGGCCAAGGCCCCCGCCCCGGACGCCCCGACGCGGATCGAGGCCTACAGCTGGGGGCACCTGGACCGCTTCGCAAAGGGCCGCGGCTTCCTCACCGGCGCGTGGCGCACCGCGTACAACGTGGTCTGGTTCCTCGTCGCGCCGTTCGGCTTCGCGAACGCCGGGTACTGGGCGCGCGCGTTCGAGACCGACCCCGGCCGCGAGGGCGGCCTGCGCACGGGCAGCGGCGGGGGGATCACGCGGCTGTTCGGCCTCGCGCTCACGCTCCTGCTCACCTCTGCCGTCTCGACCGTCGTGTTCGACCTCGTGGCGGTCCAGTGCTTCCTGCCCGCCGACCGGGCCGGCACGTGGCGCGTGTGCAGCGCCCTGCCCGGCCAGCTCGACGGGCTCGGGCAGTGGACGCGCGGCCAGCGGCTGGCCCTGTTCTCCCTCGCGCCCCTGGCCGCCGTCGCCGCGATGGCCGTGCTCGGGCTCATCAGCGACGTGCGGTTCCGCACCCGGATCCACGACGCCGCCAGGGTCCGCGCGGCGCAGGGCGCCCCGGACGCGCTCCCGCTCGCCGTCCCCGAGATGTGGATGCGGCGGCGGGTCAACTCGCCGACGGGCCTGACCCACCTCGCGGCGAGCCTCGACCTCGTGGTGGCCACGCTCGCCTGGGACGCCACCCCGCACGACGGCGCCACCGCACCGACTCTCTTTGTCCTCGCCCTCGTGCACCTCGCCGCCTCCGCGGCCATGATCGCCTTCTGGGCGAGGTCCGTGCGGGCGCCGCACCCTGTCCCCGGCGGCGAGGGCGCGCTGCGGCGGTTCGCCGGCAGCCGCGACGCCCAGGCGGGGCTGCTGCTGGTCCTGGCCGCCGTCATCTACGTGCTCTGCCTCGTCCTGGAGATCTGGGGCACGGGCACCGACGTCCCCGGCCCGTTCGGCGGCGGCCAGCTCACCCCGACCCTCATCCTCGTGGCACTCACGGTCCTGGCCACCGCCGGCTGCGTGGTCCGCGCCGGCTACAACGAGTGGATCGCGGCGGCCGTCCTCGCCACCGGGACCGCGGCCCTCTGGGCCCTGCTCGCCGGTTGGCTGGATCCCCTCTGGCCGGGGGCGAACGCGGCGGCGCTGGCGGTCGTCGTGTTCAGCGGCGTGGCCGTCGTGGTGCCCTACCTGTCCCTGCGACGCCGGAACGCGCGCGCCCGCGAGGAGGCCTGGCACGGCGCCGGGCCCGGGGTCTTCATGTTCCTCGGGCTGCTGGTCGGGGCGTTCCTCGCGAGCGCCCTCGCGCTCGGAGCCGGCGCCTGGCTGCGGTCGGGCCGGTTCCAGACCAGCGCCGTGCCCGGGGACCCGCTCTTCCGGGCCGTGTCCCTGCCCGGCGGCGCGCACGACATCGCGGTGCCGATCGCCTTCTGGGCCTTCGGCGGGGTGCTCGGCCTCATGGTCGCCGTGGTGATGCTCGTGCTCATCGTCGTGGGGCTGCTGAAGCTGCGCAGCACGACCATCGACGACCCCGCCATCGACCCGGCCGAGGAGTGCTACCGCCCCGAGATCGCCCGGCAGCGCCGCGCGAGCGCCTTCCTCCAGCGCTCCGAGCCGCTCCTGCACTTCCTCGCCTGGACGGTCGGGGTGGCCGTGGCGGTCTCCCTCGCGCTCGCCGTCCTGTGGCAGTACCGCGACCGCAGCGGGCGCTGGGCCTGGGTGCGCGGCGTGCTCGCCGGGGCGTTCGGCCCGGACTCCGTGGCTGGGCTGTGGCAGGCCGGCCAACTGATCGTCCTCACGGCCGTGGTGCTCGGCGGCGCGGCAGTGCTGGCCCTCGCCGTGGCCAAGGCCGCCGCCCCCGACGCCGCGCGGCCGCTGGGGCTGCTGTGGGACCTCATGGCGTGGCTCCCGCGGGCCGCGCACCCCTTCGGGCCGGCGTGCTACAGCGAGCGGGCCGTCCCGGAGCTCGCGGACCGCATGATCCGCTGGCTCGAGCCGGACGGCGCCCCGGACCCGAACCGCAGGGTCCTGCTGGCCACCCACAGCCTCGGCACAGTCCTCGGCGTCGCGGCGCTGTTCCACCTCGCGGCGACCGGGCACGCGGACCTGCTCCCGCGGGTGCGCCTGCTGAGCTTCGGAATGCAGCTGCGCCCGTACTTCGGGCGGTTCTTCCCGGAGCTGTTCGGGCCGGACGTGCTCGGCACGCCCGGGGTGGCGGCGCCGTCGTTCTGGACCGCGGACCCGTGGAAGGGCAAGGACCTGCCGGCCCTCGGCGCCCCGCCGCGCAGCCGCGCCCGTGTCCTGGCCCGCGTGGGCGTGCCCGACGGCCCTGTCTCCGGCGCGCCCGACGCCGGCCGCTCGCCGGGCGCGGGACCGCTCACCGCGCTGCTCGGCACGGCCCCGGTCCGGTCCGGGCGCCAGGGCGTCAACGGCCAGGGCGCCGACGGGCAGGGCACCCAGCAGGGCGGCCTGGCGCAGCCCGTGTGGCTGAACCTGTGGCGGCGCACCGACTACCTCGGGTTCCCGGGCTACTCGTACGCCCGGGACGCCAACGTCCTGGACCGGCTGGCCCTGGAGATGGAGCCCGATTCCTACATGGCCCAGGTCGCGACCCACGGCAACTACCTGCCCACGGCGGCCTACATCGAGGCGCGCCGCGACCTGCTCCTGAACTGGTAGCCGCGCGTTCAGCGGGGCCCGAGGCGCTCGAGCCGCCGGGCCCAGCTCGGGGCGGCCTCGGGCCGCGGGCCGATCGCGATGAACCGCGCCGGGAGCCGCTGCAGCAGCGGGAAGCGGCCCAGGAGCTTGAGCGGCAGCGGCAGCGTGTCCGGCGAGGTCGCGAGGGCGCCCCGGAGGGCCCGGTTCACCACTCCCCGGTGCGCGAGGCGCTGGAACGCCTGCACGAGCCTCGTCGGGGGGAGCCGGCGCCGCTGCACGGCCGCGAGCACGTCCTCGGGGACGGGGCCGGGGGAGCGGCGCATCCACTGGCCCACGATCCGGGCGGCCGCCACGGCGTCCTGGATCGCGAGGTTGATGCCCACGCCCCCGACGGGGGACATGGGGTGGGCGGCGTCGCCGATCAGGAGCAGGCCGTCGCGGTGCCAGGTGTCGAGCCGCTCGATGCGCACATCGAGCAGCTTGACGTCGTCGAGCCGCTCGGGCGCGCCGTCGAGGCGGTCGGCGAGCCACGGCTGCAGCCGGGCGAGCCGCGCCCGGAACGCGTCGAGGCCCTCCGTGCGCAGGGCCTCGTCCTGGCCCTTGGCGATGAGGTAGCCGCACTGCCAGGTGTCGCCCCGGTCGATCATGACCATGAACTCGCTCCCGGAGAGGCGCCCGACGCCGCCGTCCGGGTCGCCGGGGTGCCGCGGGAGCCGGAACCACTCGACGTCCACGGGGACCCCGAAGGCCCGGGGGGCGAGGTCCGCGCCCACGCGCACCGCGGACCATCGGCCGTCGCAGCCCACCACGAGGTCCGCGGAGAGGGTGTGCTCGGCGGCCCTCGGCTCCGCTGCGCTGTGCTCGGCCGCCGCCGGGCGGTAGTCGCGCCAGCGCACCCCGGCGACCCGGCCGGCGTCGTGCGTCAGGCCCACTACCTCCGCCGAGCGCAGCAGCGTGAAGTGCGGTTCGCGGGCCGCCGCGTCGGCGAGCATCTCGAGGAAGTCCCACTGCGGCACGAGCGCCACGTGCCGGTGCAGGCCGGGCAGCGACCGGCCCAGATCGGCGAGCCGCACCGTGCCGGCGTCGAGCTGGATCTCCGCCTCCTCGAGGAGGCGGTGGGGGAGCGCGGCGAAGGCCGATCCGAGTCCCAGCTCGTCGAGGAGCGTGAGGGTCGAGGCGTGGACGGTGTCGCCGCGGAAGTCGCGCAGGAAGTCGGGGTGCTTCTCGAGCACCACGGCGTCGATGCCACCGCGGGCCAGCAGCAGTCCCAGGACCATGCCCGCGGGGCCGCCGCCCACCACGGCCACCCGCGTCCTCTCCGGTGCAGCCATGGCCCAAGGGTACGCGTGCGCGGCCCGTTCCGTGCCGCCGCGCACGGAACGGGCGGCCGACGGCGCGAGGAGAGTCGCGCCGTCGGCCGCCCGTTCGTAGGCGGAGCCTCAGTTCTTGAGGTAGCCGTTCGGGTTGAGGACGTACTTCTTCGCCGCGCCCTTATCGAACTCCTCGTAGCCGCGCGGCGCGTCGTCGAGGCTGATGGCCGTGGCGTTGACGTTCTTCGCGATCGAGACGCGATCGTGGAGGATCGCCATCATCAGGCCCCGGTTGTACTTCATGACCGGGCACTGTCCCGTGGTGAACGACAGGGACTTGGCCCAGCCGGTGCCCAGGCTCAGCGACAGCGAGCCCTTCTGGGCGTTCTCGTCGATGCCGCCCGGGTCGCCGGTGACGTAGAGCCCGGGGATGCCGAGGGCTCCGCCGGCGGCCGTGATGTCCATGAGGTCATTCAGCACCGTGGCCGGCGCCTCCTTGGCGCCCGCGCCGTGGCCCTTGGCCTCGAAGCCCACGGCGTCGATGCCGCAGTCCACGAGCGGCTCGCCCAGGATCTGCTCGATCTGCTCGCCGGGGCTGCCCTTGGTGAGGTCCACCGTCTCGCAGCCGAAGCTCGCGGCCTGCTTGAGCCGCTCCGGGTTCATGTCGCCCACGATCACCACAGCGGCGCCCAGCAGGAGCGCGCCCGTCGCCGCAGCCAGGCCCACAGGCCCCGCGCCGGCGACGTACACGGTCGAGCCGACGCCGACGCCCGCCGTGACCGCGCCGTGGAACCCGGTCGGGAAGATGTCCGAGAGCATGGTCAGGTCCATGATCTTCTCGAGCGCCTGGTCCTTGTCCGGGAACTTGAGGCAGTTGAAGTCGGCGTACGGGACGAGCACGTAGTTCGCCTGGCCGCCGACCCAGCCGCCCATGTCCACGTAGCCGTACGCGGAGCCGGGCCGGTCGGGGTTGACGTTGAGGCAGATGCCCGTCTTGCGCTCCTTGCAGTTCCTGCAGCGGCCGCAGGCGATGTTGAACGGGACCGAGACGAGGTCTCCGACCTTGAGGAATTCGACGTCGGGGCCAGTCTCGACGACCTCCCCGGTGATCTCGTGTCCGAGGACGAGGTTCGGCGGGGCCGTGGTGCGGCCGCGGACCATGTGCTGGTCGGACCCGCAGATGTTGGTGGCGACGGTCTTGAGGATGACCCCGTGGGGGACCTTCCGGCCCACGTTGGCCGGATTGACCCCGGGGCCGTCCTTGAGCTCGAACGTCGGGTAGTCGATGTCGATGACCTCGACCTTGCCCGGCTCCTTGTAGGCGACTGCCTTGTTGCCTGCCATTGGTTGGTACCTCTCTGCTCCAGTGAAGCAGGGGCCCCCGCCCCTGCGGTGCTGATTCAGCGGACCGTCTCAGGCGTCAGCAGCGGCTTTGGGGGACCGCGTGGGTTACCGCTGACGTCGTCGTGTGGCGGTCCTCGAACCCTAGGCACCCCGCGCACGGGGGGTCAAGGGGCGGAGGTCCCCGCAGGACGAGCACGCCGCAGGACGACGTCGGCACAGCACAACGACGGCGCAGCACAACGACGCCGCACCCGCTCCCCGTCCGGCTCCAGGGGGAGCGGCGAGGTGCGGATGCGGCGTCGTGCGGGCGGGCTGGGCCCCAGGGGGGCGGGCCCAGAAGCCGCCCAGTAGCCAGCGAGCGGGAAGCCCCGGCTAGCAGGGCGCCCCGCGGGCGGGACAGGGCTCCAGGATCAGGCCGGGAGCTGGAGGACCTGACCGGGGAAGATCAGGTTCGGGTTGGCGATGGTCTTGGCGTTGGCGTCCGCCAGCGCCTGCCAGCCGCCCTTGACGTCGAGCTTCTCGGCGATCTTGCCGAGGGTGTCGCCGGAGACGATCGTGTAGGTCTTGCCGCTCACGGCAACCTCGGCGGCGTGGCGGGCCGGAGCCTGCTGGACCGGGGCGGCCTGCTGGACGGGGACGGCCTGCTGGACCGGGGCCTGCTGGACCGGGACAACCCGCTCGACCGGAGCGGACTGCACCTGGATCGGGGTCGGGTTGGCGCCGGCCGTGCCGGAGAGGCCGAGCTTGGCCGAGCATGCGGGCCACGCGCCCCAGCCCTGGCCGGCGAGCACGCGCTCGGCCACGGCGATCTGCTGGGAGCGGGACGCCGTGGTCGGCGAGCCCGTGCCGCCGTACGCGGCCCAGGTGCTCGGGGTGAACTGGAGGCCACCGGAGAAGCCGTTGCCCGTGTTGATGGACCAGTTGCCACCCGACTCGCACTGGGCGAGCGCGTCCCACGTGGAGCCGTCGGCTGCGTTGGCGGCGGGCGCACCGAGGGCGGCGGCGCTCAGCGCGGCGCCGGACGCGGCGACGAGGGCGAGGGAACGGCGTGCGGCGGTAAGGGTAATCTTCTTCATAGGAAACTCACCATGCTCGGGACTCCACCGGCACTCCTTCCGTCCCCGGAATTCGTCGTGCGCCGCCGGCCCCTGACAGCTCGAAGGTCAGGTCAATGGTGTCTGCGCAGACGGCGGCGAACGGTGGACGGCAGCACCCGGCATATGTGGCCAACGGCTGTTGGCCGCAGGCTTTATGACGCCTCGCAGAGAGCTATCGCGGGCGAAGTCCGTTATCGAACTGATATCTACGGTAGGGTACAAGTCCTCTGTTGCCAAATCGTGACCCAGGGAAGTGTCGGAGAAGGCCGCCGCGGTGGGGCCTAGGCGAGGAGTCCGCGGACGTCGTCGGCCGTCAGGGACGAGGAGAACACCGCGTCATCGTCCATCACGGAGGAGAACAGGGCGGCCTTCTTCTCCTTGAGCTCCATGACCTTCTCCTCGATGGTGCCCTTCGCCACCAGACGATACGTCATGACCCTCCGGGACTGCCCAATCCGGTGCGCCCGGTCCACCGCCTGAGCCTCCGCCGCCGGGTTCCACCACGGGTCGAGGAGGAAGCAGTAGTCCGCCTCCGTGAGGTTGAGCCCGAAGCCGCCGGCCTTGAGCGAGATGAGGAACACCGGGGCCTCGCCCGCCTTGAACCGGGAGACCACCTCGCCGCGGCGCCGGGTCGACCCGTCGAGGTACTCGTAGGCGATCCCCGCGGCGTCCAGGCGCTCCGCGGCCTTCTTCAGGAACGAGGTGAACTGGCTGAACACGAGGGCGCGATGGCCCTCGGCCACCACATCGTCGAGCTGCTCGAGCAGGGCATCGAGCTTCGCGGGCACCACGCCCTCGTGCGAGTCGTCCACGAGCGCAGGGTCCAGTGACATGAGCCGCAGGAGGGTCAGCGAGCGGAAGACGATGAAGCGGTTGCGGTCCAGGTCCTCCACCAGGCCCAGGACCTTCTCCCGCTCCCGCTGCAGGTACTGCTGGTAGAGCGAACGGTGCTTGGGGGAGAGCTCGACTTCCAGCCGCTGCTCGAGCTTCTCCGGCAGGTCCGTGGCGACCGCCTCCTTGGTGCGCCGCAGCATGAGGGGGCGCACCCTGCGGCGGAGCCTCCCCAGCCGCTCCGCGTCGCCGCCCTTCTCGATGGGTCTGGCGAAGTCCTGGGCGAAGTGGTTCGCCGCCGGGAACAGCCCCGGCGAGACGATCGCGAACAGGGCCCATAGCTCCATGAGGTTGTTCTCGAGCGGGGTGCCCGTCAGGGCGAGCTTGAAGGGGACGTCGAGGTCGCGCGCGCACTGGTGCGCCTTCGTGGCGCGGTTCTTGAGGAACTGGGCCTCGTCCATGATGAGCCCGGACCAGTCCAGGGCCGCATACGCCTCGAAGTCGAGGCGGAACAGGGCGTAGCTCGTCACCACGATGTCCGCGCCCTCCGCGGACGCGGCCACAGGCGTGCCCGACTTGCCCTGGGTGTCCGTGAGGGCGACGGCGCGCAGACCCGGGGCGAACCGGGACGCCTCGGCCTCCCAGTTCGGCACCACTGACGTGGGGGCGAGGACGAGGAACGGCGGCTTCGCGGCGGGTCCCGACTCCGCTTCGCTCTGCTCGGCCGCCGTGGTGGCCGGGTCCGCTGCGGTGCGCGCATGCAGGATCAGGGCGAGGGTCTGGAGCGTCTTGCCGAGCCCCATGTCGTCCGCGAGCACGCCGCCGAGGCCGTGGCGGTGCAGGAATGCCAGCCACTGGAAGCCCTCGTCCTGGTACGGGCGCAGGGTGGCATCGAGCCCCCCGGGCACCGGCACCGGGTCGAGGGCATGCGGGTCGAGCAGCCCCTCGACGGTCCGCTTCCACCGGGCCGGCTCGATGGTCTCGCCCGCGAGCTCGGCCATCTCGTCCCAGAGCCCGGCCTGGTAGACGCTCAGCCGCGGAGGCCGCTTCGCGGGCGGGCCCTCGATGCGCCATTCGCGCAGCTCGTGGGACTCGTCGATGATCCGCTTGAGCCGGCGGATCTCCGGGGTGTCGATCCGGAACCAGGTCTTGTCCGGCATGAGGACCTTGTCCCGGCCGCGCGCCAGGGCGGTGAAGACGTCCTGGAAGGGGATGCTCCGGCCCTCGATCTTGACCATGAGGCCGAGGTCGAACCAGTCGTTCTTCTCGGACTCGACCGCGCTGAGCACGAGCTCCGGGGTGCCCTCGAGCCGGCGGTAGTCCGGCTTGGTGCCCTCGATGCGCACGGCGACGCCTTCGAGGCGTTCCAGGGCCGGGAGGATCCGCTCGGCGAAGTCGGCCGTGTCGAGGTCCTCGAGCCGCGCGGGCCCCACCGGCATGCCCTGCAGCGGGCTGTCGGCGAGGACCTCCGCGACAGCCCGCAGCGCGCCCTCCTCGGCGGCCTCGTCCCGGTGGAAGCCCTCGCCCGGGACCGGTGCGAGCGGAACCTGCCGGACGGCGTCGCCCGTCGGATACTCCCAGTGCCAGGCGAGCCGCAGCTCGTCCCGCGGCCCGAAGCTCGCGGTGAGCACGAGGAGGGGAGGCTCGACGGGCGGGAGGTCCACGCCGTCGTCCGCGGTGATCGTGACGGAGCGGGCGAGGTCGGGGTAGAACTCCGCGAGGAATGCCTCCCGGTCCGCGGCCGGGATCTCGACGCCCTCGGGGGTGCCCAGGAGCGCGCGCTCCCGCTCGCCGAGCCGCGCCTCGGACTGGGCGAGGACAATCAGCTCCTCGTCGGCGCCGGTGCGCACGACCGCGTACGTGCCGTGGTCGCCGACCGTCCCGGCACGCTCCGTGGGCAGGGCGACGCCTTCGACGGCGAGGGTCGGGACGAGTCGGAGCGCTGCCGGGTCGTCCGTCCCGGGAAGGGCCTCGAGGCCGACGACGGCGGTCCCCTCCGCCAGGGTGACCCCGGTTCCGCGCCGGGCGGCGACCAGTTCGAGGCCGAGCGGGCCGGCGGCGCCGAGCAGCGTCCACAGCAGGGGGCTCGTGAACTCGTCCAGGTACAGCCAGGGGTCATTGCCGTTCCAGTAGCCCGATCCCGTGCCGAGGCGGAGGGCCTGCAGTTCGCGGAGCAGCTCGAAGTGGGGCGTGTGGAAGTCGCCGACGTGGTCCGGACGGCCGAACCGGCTCCAGGACAGGTCGCCGCGCAGCCACCGACCCGTGGCGGGGTTGTACTCGACCGGCCGCATGCCGAGCCGGTGCTCACGCCGGCGCCTGCCCCGGGACCGTGCGAAGCCGCCGAGGCGGGCCTCGAGGTCCCGGAGCTCGAATTGGAGTCCGAGCCGGCCCGAGCGCCCCTGCAGGTGGCGCTCGCCGGCGGGGTTGATGATGCGCCGCAGCTCGCCCTTCCAGGCCGGCTCCGCCGCCCGCGCCGCGTTCTTCTGGGACGCGTCCGCGCGGAGCCGCTGGGTGTTAGCGGCGAGCACTACGGCGGCGACGTGCTTGCAGTCCGCCGAGATCGGGCAGGTGCACCAGCCTCCGGCGTAGCGGTAGGTGGCCTGCTGGGGCTTGAGGTAGACCCCGACCTCGTACGGCTCGGCGGCCGTGCCGAAGACCTCGGCAGTCAGCTCGGTGATGTCCGGGTGCCAGGCGAGCTTCTCGACCCGTCCGTCCCTGGCGTAGGCGTGGGCCCGGGACATCGCCGCGGCCCCGATCCTGTTGACCATCCCCGCCACGTCGACGAGGGGCAGGGCTCCGCCTCCGGTGCCAGCATGCTGGCCGGGAAGGGAGAGGGGTGCCATGCCTTTATCGTCCCATGCGCCGCCGACAGTCCTGGGCGGGGAGGGTGCCGCCCAAGGGCGGGGCGCGTCCCTACGAGCAGCCCTGGCCGGCGGGATTCGCGGTGCAGTCGTCGGCGTAGAGCTTGACCTCGGACCGCCAGACGCTCAGGGCCTTCGGCGTGCTCGGGACTGGGGCGTTGCCGGCGATGGCCTGGTAGGGGCCGCCGTCCACTGAGAACTCGCCGGTGAAGACGGTCGTCAGGCCTACGTTCACGTCTCCGGTCGCCGCGTAGACGTGGCTCGTGACGGTCTTCTCGCCCCACCGCGACTCGGGGAGGGGGCCGCCGGGCACGGCGGTGACCAGACTCGTCCCATCGCCGTAGCTCCAGCGGTACTCGCTCGGCGTGACGCGGATGGCCACCTTCTTGCCCACGATGGTGATCGAGAAGGACTGGTCGGACGGCTCGGCGTAGATGTTCGTCTCCGCGCCCTTGAGCGTGTGGCGTCCAGGCTGGCTGCCAAGCTTGGAGCCCTTGATCGGAAGTTCCCGGAGCTGCTTCTCCGTCACCGCGATGACGACGTCCCCCGGCCGCTCCGGCGGCTTGCCCGGATAGAGGCAGGCCTGTTCGAGCCGCTCCCACGGCGCACCCTGCTTCCGGGTGTCCTGCCTCTCCCACACGACCATCTGCCCGCCGGGTTCCGCGCTGCACCGGCTGTTGAGAGCCGCGCACGTGCTGACCACCGGCGAATCGGTCTCTGAGGCACAAGCTGGAGCGTAGGAGTAGACGAAGACTTCCTTCACCCCTTCCACCTTCGGAAACTGGAAGACGGCGCGGCCGGACGTCTCGGCGTGCACCTGCGCCGACCGGTCGCCCCATTCACTGTCGACGTCGTCCGCGTTCGCCGGAGCGGGGGTCCCGACGAGGAACGTGATTACTCCGAGTGTCAGCAGCGCACGCGGGGTCTTCACGCTGTCCCGGCTTCCGAAGTCAGCCACGCCCCGTTCTCGAACTTGGCATATAGAGCCTGAGCGGTCTTCAGCTTGCCACCAGCCCGCGACCTGCTGATCTTCCGATCGGGTCCGACTACTTGAGAGGCCGACTCGTCAATGGAGAAGTAGGCAACGACCTGCCCGAGCGGATCTAGTTTCATGTCGGTTGCGAAATCGCTGATGGTCCACTGTGGGCCGACCCTCCATCCACCGTCCGCCTTGGCGGTCTCCCCAGACTTGACATAGGAGACGCACATCTTGCAGTCAGGCTTGGAGACGGCCTTCAGCGGTCCGGTGTCGCCTGTTTCGAGCGCATAGGTGACGGTGTCGAACCAGAACTGCGTGAAGGCCTCGAACCCGGCCTTGGTGTTCTCCTTCGCGGCGGCCGGCAGCTGGGGCCTGGGCAGGTTCCGGGCGGGTCCGGTGGAGCTGGCGGGCGTGGGCCGGGAGTCGGCGGTCGGCGTCGGCGTGGCCGTCGAGGAGGCGCTCGCCGAGCCGGTGGGCGGTCCTTGGGAGTCGGCGTCTGCCCCGCCCGAGCACGCGGAGAGCGCCAGAGCCGAGGCCAGGACGAGGACGGGCAGGGCAGAGCGAAGCGTGCAGCGGCGAATCGCCATTGACATCCCCCGAGGTCGTTGGTGTGGGCGCCGCCCGGTGCGCTGCGGCGCTTGTCCGGCAGTCTACAAGCTCGTGACTAGACCTGTCGGCAGTTATCCACAGGGCTGCCGGTCATCGGGCGTGGGCGGCGAGGGCGCTGCCGGTGCCGAGGCCGCGCAGCTCCCAGCCGGCGTCCCGCCACGCTGCTGCGTCCAGGACGTTGCGCGCGTCGAGCATGACGGCCCGGCGGACCCGCGACGCGGCCTCTGCGGGGTCGATGGCCCGGAACTCGGGCCATTCGGTCAGCAGCAGGACCAGCTCGGCACCGTCGAGCGCTGCCGCCGGGGACGGCTCGAACTCGAGCTGTGGGAAGCGCAGCCAGGCGTTGTTGATGGCCTTCGGGTCCGTCACCACCACGTGCGCGCCGGCCGCCGCGAGCCGCACCGCCACATCGAGGGCGGGGGAGTCGCGGATGTCGTCGGTGTCCGGCTTGAAGGCTGCGCCGAGCACGGCCACGCGCCGCCCCGCGAGGTCGCCGCCGCACAGGTCGGCGGCGAGGGCCGCGACGCGTCCGCGCTGGCCCTCGTTGACGCCGTCGACCAGGCCCATCCACGCGTCCACGGAGTCGACGCCGAGCTCCTGGGCCTGCGCGCGGAACGAGCGGATGTCCTTGGGCAGGCAGCCGCCGCCGAACCCGAGCCCGGCCGCGAGGTAGCGCTGGCCGATGCGGGGGTCCAGCCCCATGGCCGCGGAGAGCTGGGTGACGTCGGCGCCGGCGGCGTCGCACAGCTCGGCCATCGCATTGATGTAGGAGAGCTTCGTGGCGAGGTACGCGTTCGCGGCTGACTTGATGAGCTCGGCGGTCGCGTACCCGCACACGATCCTCGGCACCCCGGCTTCTAGGAGGGGAGCGTAGACCGTATCGAGCGTGCGCGCCGCACCCTGCCCGCCGGCGTCGTCCGCCACCCCGTACACGAGCCGGTCCGGCACGAGCGAGTCCTTCACTGCGGTCCCCTGCCGCAGGAACTCGGGGTTCCAGGCGAGCTCGAGGTCCGCCCGGCCGAGCCACTCGCGCACCCGGTGCACCGTCCCGACCGGGACCGTGGACTTGCCCACGACGGCGGCCCCCGCCTTCGCGTGCCGGCCCACCGCGCGGGCGGCCGACTCCAGGTACCCCAGGTCGGCCACGCCGCTGGTCTTGGCCTGCGGCGTCCCGACGCACAGGAAGTGCACGTCGCAGTCCGCGGCGAGGGCCATGTCGGTGGAGAACGAGAGCCGCCCCGTGGCCCGGCCCTCGGCCAGGAGCTCCTCGAGCCCGGGCTCGAAGAACGGTGCGGTGGCGCGGGCGAGGCGCGCCGCCTTGTCCGCGTCGGTGTCGATGCCCACGACCGTGTGGCCCATCCAGGCCAGCGTGGCGGCGTGGACCGCTCCGAGGTAGCCGCAGCCGATGACGGAGATCTTCATGGTGTCCCTTCCTTCTCTTGCCGAATTCACCGGACCCAGCGGGCCTCAGCGGGCGGGGACCGCGGTGCGGGCGATGACGTCCTCGTAGTGCTCGACCAGCTGGGCGCAGATGGCGCTCCAGGACCGGCCCTGCACGCTGCGCCAGGCGGCCTCGGCGAACGCGGCCCGCTTCGCGTCGTCGCCGAGGAGGTCCTGGGCGTAGGAGCGCAGCTGGGCCAGGTCGCCGGGGGAGTACAGCCAGCCGGTCTTGGAGTTCTGCACGAGGTCGAGGGGGCCGCCCCGGCCGGTCGCGACCACCGGCACCCCCGAGGCCATGGCCTCCTGGATGGTCTGGCAGAACGTCTCGAACTCGCCCGGGTGCACGAACAGGTCGAAGCTCGCGACGATCCGGGCGAGGTCCTCGCCGCCCTTGAACCCGGTGAAGAGCGCCCCGGGCAGCTGGGCCTCCAGCTGCGCGCGCAGCGGTCCGTCCCCGACCACCACGAGCCGGGTGCCGGGCAGGTCCGCGAGCACGCGCAGGTCCTCTACCTGCTTCTCCGCCGCGAGCCGCCCCACGTAGCCGATCACGGACACCGGCGAGCCCTCGGGAGTGCACCCGGCCACGGACGCCCGGCACACGGCGTCGCGCTTCGCGGGGCTGAACCGTTCCGTGTCGACGCCGCGGCGCCACAGCTCGACGCCGGGGATCCCTCGCCCGCGCAGCTGGTTGAGCGCGAACGTGGACGGTGCGAGGGTCCGGTCCGCGAGGAGGTGGATCGCCTCCACCCGCTGCCAGGCCCAGTTCTCGAGGAAGGGCACCCCGTACCGGGCCGCGTAGCCGGGCACCTCGGTCTGGTAGACCGCCACCGTGGGGATCCCCAGCTGGCTCGCGGCCCGCACCGCGCGCCAGCCGAGCTCGAACGGGGAGGCCAGGTGCACCACGTCGGGCCGGAAGGCCCGCAGGAGGCGCCGCACCTTCGGCACGGCCCCGAACGCGATCCGCACGTTCGGGTACCCGGCCACGGGCACGGCCGGCAGCCGCACGACCTTCGCGCCGGACACGATCTCGTCCTGCGGGAACACCGCCCCGGCGCCTTCACCGGACGGGGCGAGCACGAGCACCTCGTCGCCGCGCTCGCGCAGGTGGTCGAGCACCCGCAGGACTGAATGGGTCACGCCGTTCATCTGCGGCAGGAACGACTCGGCAACAATCGCGATCCTCACGCCTCCACGCTCCGCCGCCCGTCTGGCCGGGCGGCGGCGGCCGCGTGACCTGCGGGGGAAGGCCCGGTGAACGCCCGGCGCGCCCCTCGACGTGACCTGCGGCACAGTCTGCGCGGACGGGGAATGGTGCCGGACCGGGCTCGGTTGCCCAGAGCATGACGATCCAGGACACCGCATCCGGCCCCGCCACGGCGGCACCGCTCTCGAGCCTCTTCACGCCGTTCGACCTCGGCACCCTCCGCGTCCCCAACCGCTTCGTCATGGCCCCCATGACCCGCGAGTTCTCGCCCGAGGGGACCGTGACGGACGACGTCGTGGGCTACTACGTGCGCCGCGCCGCGGCCGGCGTCGGGCTCCTCATCACGGAGGGCGTGTACGTCTCGGAGGACTCCGGCCCCAGCACCCGCGTCCCGCGCCTGTTCGGCGACGCCCAGCTCGCCGCCTGGCGACGCCTCGTCGACGAGGTCCACGCGGCCGGCGGCGCGATCCTGCCCCAGCTCTGGCACCTCGGCGCGGCCCGCGGCGACCACGCCGACTTCAACCCGGAGCTGCCCTCGCTCAGCCCCTCCGGGATCGCCCCGAACGGCGCCCAGCGCGGCCGCGCCGCGACCGTGGAGGAACTGGCCCGCATCCGCGACGACTTCGCCCGCGCCGCCGCGGCGGCCCAGGCGGCCGGCTTCGACGGCGTGGAGCTGCACGGCGCCCACGGCTACCTCCTCGACCAGTTCCTCTGGGCGGGCACCAACCGCCGCGAGGACCAGTACGGCGGCTCGCTCGAGGCCCGGCTGCGCTTCCCCGCGGAGGTCGCCTCGGCGGTGCGCGCCGCCGTGGGCCCCGACTACCCGGTGATCTTCCGCTTCTCCCAGTGGAAGTCCGGCGACTACGGCGCCCGGATCGCCCGGACGCCCGAAGAGCTCGGCACCATCCTCGGCACCCTCGCCAAGGCCGGCGTCTCGGCCTTCCACCCCTCGACCCGGCGCCACTGGGAGCCCGCGTTCCCCGAGGCTGCCGGCTCCGACGGAGAGGGCGGCGACTCCGCCCTCGGCCTCGCGGGCTGGACCAAGAAACTCAGCGGGCTCCCCGTGATCACGGTCGGTTCCGTGGGGCTGGACAACGAGTTCGAGGTCACGTGGCAGGAGGGCGGCCGTTCCCAGGTCCGCGGGCTCGAGGCCCTGCTGGGCCAGTTCGGCCGCGGCGAGTTCGACCTCGTGGCGGTGGGCCGTGTGCTGCTCTCCGACCCCCTCTGGGTCGAGAAGGTCCGCGAGGGCCGCACCGACGAGATCCGCCCGTTCAGCGCGGAGGACCGGCTCCACCTCTCCTGACCCCGGCCGGTGCCGTGCGCCGGTGCGCCTGAGCGGCGCACCGGCGCGGCCGTGGCACAGTGGAGGGCGATGAAACTCCGCGCCGACCAGTCTGGACTCCGCGGGCTCCCCATGCCGCTGTGGCTCCAGGGAGTCGCGGAAGCCGTCCAAGCCCTCCTGATCTCCGCCGTCCTGGCGATCATCCCCGTGTTCGCCGTCTGGGCGACCGGCGGCCTGGGGCCCTGGGCGCCCGAGGACGCCGCCCGCCTGGCGGGGCAGGCGTGGCTCCTCGCCCACGGGGTGCCGCTCAAGCTCAGCCTGGCCGCCGGGACGGGCGAGGCCGCCGGACCGGTGACCGGGACGCTGTCCCTCATCCCGCTCGGACTCACGCTCATCCCGGTGCTCCTGGCCTGGCGGGCGGGCCGGCGGCTCGCCCGGGCCTCGTATGCGGACACCCTGTGGCAGGCGCTCGCCGGAGCAGCCGCCGCGTACGCCGGATTCGGGTTCGCCACCGCGTTCGTGTGCCGTACCACGCAGGTGGACGTGGGGATGGTCGCCGCGACCCTGGTCCCGCTCGTCCCTGCCGGCCTCGGCCTGGTGGCCGGTGCGCGGCGCGAGGCGGGCGCCTGGACCAGGCTCATCGGCGTGGACGCCGTGGACTGGATCGCCCGTACCGGGCAGTACTCGCGCTGGGCCGGTAGCTACGTCTGGGCGGCGGTCCGCGCCGGGGCCGCGGGCCTGCTCACCTCGCTCGCGCTCGCCGCGGTGCTGCTCGCCGTGGACCTGCTGGGCCACTGGGCCGAGGCCGTGGCCGTGTTCGAGGGCGTCGGCGCCGACGCCGTCGGCGGGGCGGCCCTGACCGTCGCCCAGATCGGCTACATCCCCCACCTCGTGGTCTGGACGCTCGGCTGGGCGTCCGGCGCGGGCGTGGCCCTCGGGACCGGCTCGAGCGCGGGGGCCCTCGCCACCGCGGTGGGGCCGCTGCCTCCCGTTCCCCTGCTCGCCGCCGTGCCCACGGGGCCGCTCCTGTTCGGCCCGGCGGCCCTCGTGGTCCCGGTGCTGGGCGGCCTCGTCGCGGGCTGGTGGTTCGTGCGCGAGGGGGAGGACCACTTCGACGAGTGGCTCTCGATCAAGGTCCGGGCCCGCTGGTTCTCCGCGCCGGTCTCCGCGGTCTTCCTCGGCGCCCTCGTCGGTGCCGTCGCGGGTGCGCTCGCGGCCGGGCTCGCGTGGCTCACGAGCGGCTCCGCCGGCGTGGGCCGGTTCACCGAACTCGGTGTGAGCCCCCTGTGGATGCTCGTCTGGGTGGGGGCGGAGACCGCGATCGGGGCCTGCATCGGCTACGGCCTCGGGCCGTGGCTCGAGCGCTCCCGCACCCGCAGCGCCGACTCCGCCGAGGCCTAGGCCGGCGCCTGCATCAGCCCTGCCGCGCGGCTGCGTCCAGGCCTGCGCGGAGGTCCGCCTGGCAGGTGTCCTTGGCGGTGATGGTGATCGCGTGGTGGGAACAGTCCTCGAAGCGCGCCACCTGGCCGGCGAAGGCCAGTGCAGCCGCGGAATAGAGCCCCAGCACGAGCCCGACGAGCATGCCCGCGATGGCCCCGACGGCCAGCGACCGGGGATGGCCCCCGCGCCCGACGAGCACGAGCACGGTGATCCCGCCGCCCAGCACGGCCGCGGACAGCAGCGCCGAGGCCCAGGCCCAGCCCACGCCGTGCGCCGCCGAGATCCACGTCAGGAGGACGGCCACCGCGAGGACGCGGAGCAGGAGCTGGGTGCGGGCGAGGGAGGCCTGGGCGGTCACGGTTCCCCACCCTACCGGCGCGCGGGCCTGCCGGCGTGCGCGGCGCCGGTAAGGTGGCCCCATGCGCATCGTGGTCCTCGTCTCCGGCACCGGCTCCAACCTGCAGGCCGTCATCGACGCGGTGAAGGCCGGCGAGCTCGAGGTCGAGATCGCTGCCGTCGGCGCCGACCGCGAGGGCACCTATGGCATCGAGCGCTCGGACGATGCCGGCCTCGAGACCTTCGTGGTGAACTTCAACTCGTTCCCCACCCGGGCGGAGTGGGATGCCGCCCTCGCGGACAAGGTCGCGTCCTACCGCCCGGACGTCGTCGTCTCCTCGGGCTTCATGAGGATCGTCAGCCCCGAGTTCATCGCGCGCTTCGGCGGCCGCTACCTCAATACGCATCCAGCGCTCCTGCCGGCCTTCCCTGGGGCGCACGGGGTCCGCGACGCCCTCGACTACGGAGTCAAGGTCACCGGCTGCACGGTCCACTGGGCCGACGCCGGGGTGGACACTGGGCCGATCATCGCCCAGGAGTCCCTCGCGGTCGCCGACGGCGAGGACGAGGACTCGCTCCACGAGCGCATCAAGGTCATCGAGCGGCGGCTGCTCATCGACGTCCTGCGCCGGCTGGCAGCGGGGGAGGTCCCCGCACCGGCCTGACCCGGCTTCGGCCTGACCCGGGCCGGTCACTGAGCTGTCCGGTTCCGCCGCCCGTCCGGTGGGGGAGACGCACGACGGCGCGTGCCCGCCTGAGCGGGGCACGCGCCGTCGTACGCGGGAAGGCGGGTCGATCAGAGGGTGCCGCCGCTCTGCGGGGGCGCGTCCACGGAGCCGCGCCATCCGCCGGCGGCACCGTTGGACTCCACGAAGTCCTTGAACTTCTTCAGGTCGCTCTTGACCTGGGCGTTGTCGGCGCCGAAGGCCGCACCGATCTTCTCAGTCGCGGAGCCCGGCTCCCAGTCGAACTGGACCGACACCCGGGATTCGGCATCGTTGAGCCGGTGGAAGGTGACGACGCCCGCGTGGTTGGGGCCGTCGGTGCTCTTCCACGCGATCCGCTCGTCCGGGTTCTGCTCGGTGATCACCGTGTCGAATTCGCGGGTCTGCCCGGCCACCTTCGTGGTCCAGTGCAGGTGGGTGTCGTCCTGCTGGACCACGGACTCGACGCCTCCCATGAAGTGCGGGAAGGACTCGAACTGGGTCCACTGGTTGTACGCCGTCGCGACGGGGACGGCAACATCGATCGTTTCCTGGACGGTAGACATGCTTTTCTCCTAGCGAGGTTGGCGCTGTGGGGACTCTCTACAGGTACCCGGCGGCATGGAAGCCAAAACACCGGGCGGGCTACTTCACGGCCGCCTTGATCGCGGTCTTCGCCTGGGCGGCCTTGGCCTGCGCCACCTTGCGCCGGGCCTTGACGGGGTGGTGCTTGCGGTCGATCAGGAGGGCCACGCCGATCCCGGCGAGCCAGATGTCCTTGGCCATGGGCACGCCCGCGGGTGTGGGCCTGATCCCGTCCGGCTGGGTCAGGCCCGGGGTCTTCGAGTAGACGGCGAGCAGGCCGGCGGAGAACGCCGTGAGGCCCAGCGCCGCGAGACGGGTGGGGACGAAGGGTGCCAGGAGGGCTGCCCCCAGTCCCACCTCGGCGCCGGCGACGAGCTTGCCGAACGTCTTCGGGGCCACCTGCTTGGCCTGGGGGATCGCGTGGGCGGTCATGTCCTGGAGCCGCTCGGCGCCCTCGGCGTCGAGCGAGAGCTTGGAGACTCCCGAGTTGAGGACGAAGGCGCCCGCGACGAGGCGCAGGACGGCGTGGCTGAGCTTGAATCCCATGGTGTGTGCCTTTCGGTGTGGATGCTGGAGCGTTAGCGGCGGGGAGAGGACTTCCGGAGCCTGCGGGCGCCCACCCAGGCGACCCGGACCTTGTACGGCCCCCGGTGGACCATTCGCGCACGGCGGCCCTCCCTCCTCGCTGGGTGACGGGATGCTTCTCGCCAGACCCTTCCCCGGACGGGGCCTCCGTCAACCAACCGCGGCCCCGGGGCGGCCGGGAGCGGCGACGGTAGAATGGCGCCGACCCCACCCCGCTGCTGCTTCGAGAAAGACGAGTGCCTGTGACCCAGCTGGACCGCGTTCCCATCCGCCGAGCCCTGATCTCGGTGTACGACAAGACGGGGCTCGAGGAGCTCGCCGTCGGGCTCTCCGAGGCCGGCGTGCGGATCGTCTCGACCGGGTCGACCGCGAAGCGGATCGCGGCCGCCGGCGTCCCGGTCCAGGAGGTCGAGGAGGTCACCGGCTCGCCCGAGATGCTCGACGGCCGCGTCAAGACCCTCCACCCGCGCATCCACGGCGGCATCCTCGCGGACCGCCGCGTGCCAGCCCACGTCCAGACGCTCCAGGACATGGACATCGAGCCGTTCGACCTCGTCGTCGTGAACCTGTACCCGTTCGTGGAGACGGTCGCCTCCGGGGCGGCGATGGACGACGTCGTCGAGCAGATCGACATCGGCGGCCCCGCGATGGTGCGCTCCGCGGCGAAGAACCACGCGGCCGTCGCCATCGTGGTGGACCCGGGCGCCTACGGCGACGTCGTCGCGGCCGCGAAGGCCGGCGGCTTCGACCTGAGCACGCGCCGCCGCCTGGCGGCGAAGGCGTTCGCGCACACCGCGGCGTACGACACGGCCGTGGCGACGTGGACGGCGAGCCAGTTCCCGGACGAGGACGAGAGCGGCGCGGTGCACTGGCCCGCGTACGCCGGGCTCGCGCTCGAGCGCTCCGAGGTGCTCCGCTACGGCGAGAACCCGCACCAGCCGGCCGCGCTCTACGTGGACCGGGCCGCCCCGGCGGGCATCGCCCAGGCGGACCAGCTCCACGGCAAGGCCATGAGCTACAACAACTTCGTCGACGCCGACGCCGCCCTGCGGGCCGCCTTCGACTTCGACGAGCCGGCCGTCGCGGTCGTCAAGCACGCGAACCCGTGCGGCATCGCCGTCGCCACGCCCGGAGCCGAGGACCCGATCGCGGACGCGCACCGCAAGGCGCACGCGTGCGACCCGGTCTCCGCGTTCGGCGGCGTCATCGCGGCCAACCGCACGGTGACCCGCGGCATGGCCGAGACCGTGGCGGGCATCTTCACCGAGGTGGTGATCGCGCCGGACTTCGAGCCCGAGGCCGTCGAGATCCTCTCGAAGAAGAAGAACATCCGCCTCCTCGCCCTCCCCGAGGGCTACGGCCGCTACCCGACCGAGATCAAGCAGATCTCCGGCGGCGTGCTGGCCCAGGTCAGCGACACATTCTCCGCCGAGGGCGACGACCCGGCCCGCTGGACCCTCGCCGCGGGCGAGGCGGCCGACGAGGCGACCCTCGCCGACCTCGCCTTCGCCTGGCGGGCCTCCCGCGCGGCGAAGTCCAACGCGATCCTGCTGGCCAAGGACGGCGCCTCCGTCGGCATCGGCATGGGCCAGGTCAACCGCGTCGACTCGTGCCGCCTCGCGGTGGAGCGCGCCAACACCCTCGGCGTGGAGGTGACGTCCGACGTCGACTCGGCCGGCGGCGCGTCCGGCACCGGCGGTTCCGGGTCGGCGCCGGAGCGCGCACGCGGCGCCGTCGCGGCGTCGGATGCGTTCTTCCCGTTCGCCGACGGGCTGCAGATCCTCCTCGATGCCGGGGTCAAGGCCGTGGTCCAGCCCGGCGGGTCCGTTAGGGACGAGGAGGTCGTCGAGGCGGCGAAGGCCGCCGGCATCTCGATGTACTTCACGGGCGCGCGCCACTTCTTCCACTGACGCCCCACCCTGTAGGGAGCCAGGAAGCTAAGGAGCGAGGAGGGAGGCGGGGTCATCTGGCCCCGCCTCCCTCCTCCCGTTCCGGGTACGCATCTCCTGGCCGAATCGGCGTTCCGGGTACGCATCTCGTCGCCGAATCGGCGTTCCGGGCACGCGGACGGGCCCCGACGGTCCTGCGCCGACAGTCCTGCGCCGTGCGGACGGGTCAGTGGCGTCGCGGCGAGGGCGGGTCCTGCCGCGCGTCCAGCCACTTCCGCACCGCGTCGAGGGCAGCGTCCGGGCCGGCCACCACGGCCATGCTGGCGGGCTCGCTCTGGCCCTCCGAGGCGAGGATGCGCACCCTCAGGCCCTGGTCGGAGCCCGGCTCGCGCCACACGCGCAGGACCAGTGCGCCCAGTTCCTCGAGCGCCGGCTCGGGCGACTCGTCCTGATCGCCGACGGACGCGGAATGCTGTGCCATGCTCTCCCCTGAGGATCGATGCTGATCGACAGCGGGCACGTGGCCCGCGTCTCCTTCCCCCCGGGCCAGTCTAGGCACGCCGGGCGCCTGATCCGGGTGCCCCGACAGTCACGAATCGGGCCAGCGCTCTGTCTCCGGTAAGTTAAGGACGTTGACATAGCAGCACTCACGCACACTGCGGCCCATGCAAATGCGCGCATCCGCGCCGCGGTCTGCTCCAGCTCCGCAGGAGGCGCCCACCCATGGCCACCATCATCTATACGCACACGGACGAGGCGCCGATGCTGGCGACTCACTCCTTCCTGCCGATCGTCAAGGCCTACTCCTCGGCGGCAGGCGTGCAGATCGAGACGCGGGACATCTCCCTGTCGGGCCGCATCATCGCTGCCTTCGGCGACTACCTGACGGCCGAGCAGCAGCAGTCGGATGCGCTCGCCGAGCTCGGCGCCCTCGCCAAGACGCCCGAGGCGAACATCATCAAGCTGCCGAACATCTCCGCCTCGATCCCGCAGCTCAAGGCCGCGATCGCCGAGCTGCAGTCCCGGGGCTACGCGCTGCCCGACTACCCGGATAACCCCTCCTCGGACGAGGAGACGGACATCCGCTCGCGCTACGACAAGATCAAGGGCTCCGCGGTGAACCCCGTGCTCCGCGAGGGCAACTCGGACCGCCGCGCCCCGCTGTCGGTCAAGAACTACGCGCGCAAGAACCCGCACTCCATGGGTGCGTGGAGCGGCGACTCGAAGACCAACGTGGCCACGATGGACGAGAACGACTTCCGCGCGAACGAGAAGTCCGTGGTCATGCCGGCCGACGATTCGCTCACCATCCAGCTCGCGCTCCCGGACGGCACGGTCAAGGAGCTGAAGAAGGGCATCAAGGTCCTCGCGGGCGAGGTCGTGGACGGCACCGTGATGCGTGCCGCCGCGCTCGATGACTTCCTCGCCGCCCAGGTGGCCCGCGCCAAGGAGGAGGGCGTCCTCTTCTCGGCCCACCTCAAGGCGACCATGATGAAGGTCTCCGACCCGATCATCTTCGGCCACGTGGTCACCGCCTACTTCGCCGAGCTGTTCGAGACCTACGGCAAGCAGCTCGCCGCCGCGGGCCTGAGCCCCAACAACGGCCTCGCCGCGATCCTCAACGGCCTGGACGCCCTGCCGGAGGACGTCCGCGACGGCGTCAAGGACCTCATCCAGAAGGGACTCACCGAGGGCCCGGCGCTGGCGATGGTGGATTCGGACAAGGGCATCACCAACCTCCACGTCCCCTCGGACGTGATCGTGGACGCCTCGATGCCCGCGATGATCCGCATCGGCGGCCACATGTGGGGCCCGGACGGCCAGGAGCACGACACGCTCGCGGTCCTGCCCGACTCCTCGTACGCCGGCGTGTACCAGACCGTGATCGACGACTGCCGCGAGCACGGCGCCCTCGACCCCACCACGATGGGCACCGTCCCGAACGTGGGCCTCATGGCACAGGCGGCCGAGGAATACGGCAGCCACGACAAGACCTTCGAGATCCCGGCCGCGGGCAGCGTCCAGCTCGTCAACCGGGCCGGCGACGTCCTCATCGAGCACGCTGTCGAGCCGGGCGACATCTGGCGCGCCTGCCAGACCAAGGACGTGCCGATCCGCGACTGGGTCAAGCTCGCCGTCAACCGCGCCCGCGCCACGGACACCCCCGCCGTGTTCTGGCTCGACGAGGACCGCGCCCACGACCGCAACCTCATCGCGAAGGTCCGCGAATACCTCGGCGAGCACAACACCGACGGCCTCACCATCGAGATCCTCCCGCCCGCGGAGGCCACCGCCTACACGCTCGAGCGGCTCCGCAAGGGCGAGGACACCATCTCGGTCACCGGCAACGTGCTGCGCGACTACCTCACCGACCTGTTCCCGATCCTCGAGCTGGGCACGAGCGCCAAGATGCTCTCGGTCGTCCCCCTCATCGCCGGCGGCGGCCTCTTCGAGACCGGCGCGGGCGGGTCGGCCCCCAAGCACGTCCAGCAGCTCCTGAAGGAGAACTACCTGCGCTGGGACAGCCTCGGGGAGTTCTTCGCGCTCGTGCCGTCCTTCGAGCTCTACGCGGAGCAGGCGGGCCTGCCGGCCGCGAAGGTCCTCGCGGACACGCTCGACCGCGCCACCGGCACGTTCCTGCTCGAGAACAAGTCCCCGGGCCGCAAGCTCGGAACCATCGACAACCGGGGCTCGCACTTCTTCCTCGCCCTGTACTGGGCGCAGGAGCTGGCGAAGCAGACGGACGACGCCGGCCTCGCCGCCGCCTTCGCGCCCGTCGCCGAGGCCCTCGCCTCGCAGGAGGACGCCATCGTGGCGGAGCTGCTCGCGGTGCAGGGCTCGCCGGTCGAGCTCGGCGGCTACTACCGCCCCGATGAGGAGAAGGTGTTCGCGGTCATGCGCCCCTCCCAGACCCTCAACGGCATCGTGGACGGCCTGGCCAAGTAGCGCCCCAGCCCCACGGGCGGGTTGAGTCCCGCCAGTCACGACGGCGCCCCGCGCCGGAGGTGGTCAACCATCTCCGGCGCGGGGCGCCGTTGCCGTCTGGCGCTCGGCGCCCCCGGCGGTTTGCCGGACGTCATGCTTTTTGACACCGGACCGCTGTCTCGGGATGATGGTTGAAGCTTCAATCGTATGTGGTCGCCTGTCTGGCGACCGCGAAGCCGATGCCCCACCGACAGCAAGGAGCCCCCCCATGGCACCCGCCAACAGCCCCGTCCTCGCCGACACGGCCCGCACGATCCTGCGCGTGGCGCTGGGCGCCGTCTTCCTGGCCCACGGCTGGCAGAAGTTCTTCGAGTTCACCATCCCCGGCGCCCAGGGCGCCTTCGCGCAGATGGGCGTCCCCGGGGCGCAGATCGCAGCGCCCGTGGCCGCTACCCTCGAGCTCGTGGGCGGTGCCCTGCTCGTCCTGGGCGTGCTGACCCGGATTGCCGGCATGCTCCTGGCCCTCGAGATGCTGGGCGCGCTGTTCCTTGTGCACGTTTCCGCCGGCATGTTCGTCGAGAAGGGCGGCATGGAGCTCGTGCTGGTGCTCGCGGCGGGCGCGGCCGCTGTGGCCCTCGTGGGGCCGGGGCGCTTCTCGGCCAGCGGCCTGCTCTTCGGCCGCGCCTCCGGACGCTGGGCCAGCATCGCGGCCTGACGATCCCGTCCGGACAGCGGCGTCCCCGCCCCGAGGTGCACCGGCACCTCGGGTGCGGGGACGCCGTCGTCGCCTGCCCGCCGGCGCCGGGACCGCGGCACCCGGATCGGTCGTGATGCCCCAACTCACCACGTCCGATCCGGACGGAAGCCGCGGCCCGGCGCCAGGGACGCATCAGGCCGACGCGGTCGCGGGGCGTCGGCGCACCACGAGCCCAGTCCCGAGGCCGGCGCCGGCGCCCAGCAGGAGGCCGAGGCCGGCGAGCGCCATCGCGAGGGTGAGGCTCAGGCTGCCACCGGCGTCCTGCGCGAGCGACGCCGGGCACAGTCCCGGAGCCTGGGCGGCCCGGGGTGCCGGGTACGGACCGGCTGCCGAGCTCGCGCCGCCGGCGGACGCAGCGGTCCCGGCCGAGCCCGGCAACCCGTTCCCGGACTCTCCGGCGGTGCCCGAGGCTGTGGGGACGCCGGCGAGCCCGTGAGCGGAGGCCCATCCGGCGGGCATCCCGCTCCACCCGGCAGCGCCGAGGACCGCGGGCTCCACGGGACCCAGGGCGGCTCCGGGAAGGGCGTCCGGGACCGAGCCGTTGGCGGCCTCCGGCATCGTCCCGGCGCCCGAGCCCGTGTCCGAGCCGGTGTCAGATCCCGTCCCGGAGCCCGTGCCCGGACCGGAGCTGCTGCCGGGGGCACCCGCGGCCGGCCCAGAGGCCGGGGCACCGCAGCCGCCCTGGGGCAGCGTCGCAGCGGTGCCGTCCAGGCTCACCCCGATGGGCAGCGCGAGGCACACCCGCGGGGCGGTGGCGGCGCCGATTCCTTCCAGCGCCGGGTCGCCGAGGCCAGCGCCCGCGAGGACGGGCCCGGTGGTGGCGCCCGTGGGGGCGGCGGCGGTCAGCACAGGATCGGTGACCGCGGCGACCCCGCCAGCGGAGCCCGTCCCGGCCCCCACGTCCGAATCGCGCACGACGGCGCCCGTGGTCGCCCCGCTCGGCGCGACGAGGGTCAGCGCCGGGTCGGTGACCGCGGCGGCCGCGCCCCCGGCGCCCGTCCCGGTCCCGGCGGGCGACGAGGTGCCGGCGGTGCCGTCCTTCGGTCCGCTCCCGGCATCGGGATCGCTCACGACTGTGCCGGCGGCCGCCCCGGTGGGGGCGTGGAGGGTCAGCGCCGGGTCGGTGACCGCGGTGACTGCGGGAAGCGGTGAGGCCGTCACCGCGGTCGGCGCGGCGACGACCGCGCTGGGATCAGTTGTGACGGTGGTCGCATCCGCACTGGCGGCGGCATGGCCGAGGCCCAGCAGGCCTCCCGCGACCACGGTGCCGAGCATGGCCCGGCGCAGCAGGGTATTCACAGTTGTTCTCCTGACAACGATTCGATGGCGCGTTGCGCGCCTGGGACGCATGTGCCTGCACGGGGGCAGACTCGTCCCCTCCTAGTCGGGAGTCGAACCGGGATCGAAGGCCGGCAGCGACGGGAGCGTCACGGCCTGCGGACGCACGCGCGGACCGGCTCGCCAGGCCAGGGCGAGCGCGAAGCCTGCCGCGGCGAGGGCCGCAGCGCCCGGGCCAGCTCCGCCGGATCCGACGAGGCTCCCGTTCGCGGAGCCGGCAGCCGTCGGGAGCGCGGGCAGCGCCGGGAAGCCCGGCGCCGACCCGTCGGGAAGCGCGGCCGGAGCGGCGTCGGCCATGAGCGCCGCTGGCACGAGCGGACCGGCGACCAGGACCCTCAGCACCGCATCCGCCGAGGATCCTGCGCGGCCCGCGGCCGGCGCCTGCGGGACCGGGCGGGACGCCGCTGAGGCGGCTCCGGCCGCCTGCCCTCCGGAGGAGGTGCCAGACGCTTCCCGGGCCTCGGCCGCCTGCGCGCCGACCGGCGCAGAGAGGACGGGCGCGGAGCGAACGGGCGTAGAGATGACAGGCGCGGAGAGGACGGGCACCCGTGTCCCGGCCAAGGGTGCTGGCAGGACGGCCCGCGTCCCGTCCGCGACGGCCTGTGCCGCGGTGCCCGCGCTGTCCACGGCGCTGCCGAGGGTACCGGCGGTCCCGGACACCACCGGGGCGAGGACGGGGGAGAGCGGCGTGAGCGGGCCCTCGGTGAGCGGCTCGACGGCCTGCGGCACCGCTCGGACCTGGGAGGCCCCCGAGGACGCGGCTGCTGCGGCAGGCCCGGCGACGGTGCCGATCGGGTCCGAGGCGAGTGGCGCCGTCGTGCGCGCGAGCGTCCCGACGACGCCCGCGCCGGAGGACAGGCTGAGGACCGAGGGGTCAGGCGGCGGGGCCGCAGCGCTTGCGGCGGCGCCGGAGAGGAGCAGCCAGCCCAGGCCGAGTCCGGCGGCCGCCGCAGCGTGGCGCACGAGGGCAAGCGCTCTGGTGCGCCAGTCGGCATGGTCGCGCATCCCCTCGCCCTCCTCCCCAGTCAGGCGGCGGCCCGGATGGGCTGTGCGGCCATCCTAGGAAGGGGAGGGGCGCAGGTCCAGATGCGGGAGTGAGGTTTTCAGCCCCGTTCGTCGTTCGGGTAGCTGATGCCGAGCTGGCGGCGGACCCCGTCGAAGAGCCGCATCGTGTCCACCGTGTGCCTCCACGGCATGGTCGGGCTCTCGGAGACGCCCTGCTGCACGCACCGCACGACCTCGCGCAGCTCGTAGACGTAGCCTCGGCCCACGATCTCGATCTTCTCGGTGCGCGCAGGGTCCCACCCGCGCCGCACCACGAGCTCGCTCGGGTTGTTGACGCTCCCCACGCTCGTGAGGACGCCCTCGGTCCCGGCCACGGTTGCGGTCCGCGGCCCGTGGGCCACGAGCGAGGAGATGAGCGATGCGAGCTGGCCGTCCGAGTAGGAGAGGGTGAGCACGTTCTGCTCGTCCACCCCGGCATCGTTGAGCTTTCCGACGGCCGTGAGGGAGTCCGGGTAGCCGAGGGCGCCGAGCGCCCAGAGGAGCGGGTAGACGGTCAGGTCGAGCAGTGCTCCGCCGCCGGCCGGCACGTCCCACAGCCGGCTCGTGGGATCCTTCGGCGCCGGGAAGCCGAGGTCCGCCGAGACCCACTGCACCTCGCCGATCTCTCCCGACTCGATGATGTCGAAGGCCCTGAGCATGCCCGGGACGAACCGGCTCCACATGGCCTCCATCAGGAACAGGCCGTTCGCCTCGGCCAGGCCCACGAGCTCCTGCGCCTCCTGGGCGTTGACGGTGAAGGCCTTCTCGACCAGCACGTTCTTCCCGGCCTCGAGGGCGGCGCGGGCCACCTCGTAGTGCTGCCCGTGCGGCGTGGCCACGTAGACGACGTCGACGTCCGGGTCCTCGACCAGCTGGACGTAGCCGGGCCGTGCCACCTCGTCCGAGTACGCGCGGGAGGCGCCGAACTCGCGCGCGTAGGCGAGCGCGCGCTCGTGGGCCCGGGAGCTGACCGCGTGCAGCGCCGCGTCCGGAAGGAGCGCGAGGTCCCGCGCGACGGTCCGGGCGATGCCGCCCGTCGCCACCACGCCCCACCGCACCGTGCGGCCGGTCGGCTCGAGCGGATCGTCCGTGGGCTGCAGCGACAGCCACGGCCGCTGGATGTGACGTGTCATGCGCCCATCCTTCCACGGCCCGCGCCAGGACAGCGGGCGCGACCACTCAGTGCGGGCTGCGCGATGCGTCCGGGAAGCCCTGCCTTGCTGGACGGCCGACACTGCGGGCGGGAGGATCGGACCATGGGGATCCTCCGTATGGCCCGCAGGTATCCGATCGTCGTCGCTGGCCTCGTCGTCCTGGCGGCCGCTCTCGCCCTCGCCGGGCTCGGGCAGCGGGATGCCGCCCTCATCACGGCGAGCGTATTCGCCGCCGGCGTAGGGGCCTGGACGCTCATCAAGATGGTCCGGGAGATCCTCCACGGCCACTTCGGCCTCGACATCCTTGCCGTCACGGCCATCGTGGCGACGCTGCTCGTGGGCGAGTACATCGCCGCCGTGATCATCGTGCTCATGCTCTCCGGCGGCGAGGCCCTCGAGGACTACGCCGCCGGGAGGGCCAAGCGCGAGCTCACCGCCCTGCTCGACCGCGCGCCCAGGGTCGCCCACCGGCAGGCGCCGGACGGGACGGTGGAAGACGTGGTGCTCGAGGAGGTCGTGCCCGGGGACCTGCTCGTGGTGCGTCCGGCCGAAGTGGTGCCGGTGGACGGCGTCCTGGAGTCCCCGGCGGCGACCTTCGACGAGTCCTCGCTCACGGGCGAGAGCCTTCCGGTGGACCGGCTGGCGGGGGAGCCCGTCCTCTCGGGCTCGATCAACGGCACCGCTGCGGCCATGCTCCGCGCGAGCGCCACCGCCGCGGACAGCCAGTTCTCCCAGATCGTGGCGCTCGTCCGCGAGGCGGCCGCGAGCCGGGCGCCGGTGGTGCGGCTCGCGGACCGCTACGCCGTCCCCTTCACGCTGTTCTCCCTCGCCCTCGCCGCGGTCGGCTGGTGGGTCTCCGGGGACCCGCGCCGCTTCGCGGAGGTGCTCGTGGTCGCCACCCCGTGCCCGCTCCTCATCGCCGCCCCCGTGGCGTTCATGGGCGGGATGAGCCGGGCCGCGAAGCACGGCGTGATCGTCAAGGGCGGTGCGGTGCTCGAGCTGCTCTCCCGCGTGAAGACAGCGGCCTTCGACAAGACCGGCACGCTCACCCGCGGGCGGCCCGAGCTCGTCGCGGTCCGGCCCGAGCGCGGGTTCGACGCCGAGCAGCTCCTCACGCTCACGGCCTCCGCCGAGCAGTACTCGACCCACGCACTCGCCGCCTCCGTGGTCGAGGCCGCCTTGGCGCAGGGGGTGGACCTCCTCCCGGGCGGTGGGGCCGAGGAGGCCGCGACGAACGGTGTGCTCGCCGAGATCGCCGGCCAGCGGGTGCTGGTCGGCAAGCGGGCCTTCGTGGGCGCCGAGACGGGGCGCCAGCTCGCCGAGCCCCCGCTCGAGCCGGGCGAGCTGGCCGTCTACGTGGCGGTCGACGGCGCCTTCGCCGGCGTGGTCGTGCTCAGGGATCTCCCGCGGCCCGAGGCCCGCGCCACCCTAGCCCGCCTCGCGGCCCTGGGCGCGCGGCACACGGTCATGCTCACGGGCGACGGCGCCTCGACCGCCCACAGCATCGCCTCGCACCTCGGCGTCACGGACGTGCGTCCGGAGCTCCTTCCCCTCGACAAGGTCGAGATCGTCCGCGCGGCCGAGCCGCGGCCCGTGCTCATGGTCGGCGACGGCGTCAACGACGCTCCGGTCCTCGCCGCCGCCGACGTGGGGATCGCCATGGGCGCCCGCGGCTCGACCGCGGCCAGCGAGTCCGCGGACGCCGTCGTGCTCGTCGACGACATCTCCCGGGCCGCGGACGCCATGGAGATCTCCCAGCGAACGGTGCGGGTGGCGCTCCAGTCCATCTGGCTCGGCATCGCCCTGAGCGTGGGCCTCATGGCCGTGGCCCTCACCGGCCTGCTGCCGCCGGTCGTCGGGGCCCTGCTGCAGGAGCTTGTGGACCTCGCGACCATCCTCAATGCCCTGCGGGCCATCCGCGGCGGCCGGCAGACGGCAACGGCGGCCGCCCCCGCAGTGGGGACGGCCGCCGTCAGAGGCTGAGCGCTCGGAAGACTACTGGACGATCTTGCTCAGGGTCGGGTCGTTCGCGTAGGCCTCCTTGGCGTTGGCCTTCGTGACGATCTGCGGCGGCAGCAGGAAGGCCGGGACCGTCTTGACGCCGTTGTTGTAGGACTTGTCGTCGTTGATGTCCGGCTTCTGGCCCTGCTGGAGCTTCTTGACCATGTCGATGGCCTTGTTCACCAGGTTGCGGGTGTCCTTGTTGATGGTCGAGTACTGCTCGCCCGCCATGATGGACTTGACCGACTCGACCTCGGAGTCCTGGCCGGTGACGACCGGGACCGGCTTGCCGGCGCTCTTCACCGAGGTGATGATCGCGCGGGCCAGGGTGTCATTCGGGGACAGCACGCCGTCCAGCGACGCGGAGTTGTAGCTCGCGGCGAGGATGGTGTCCATGCGCTTCTGCGCGTTCTCCGCCTTCCAGCCCTGGGTCACGGCCTGGTCGAAGGACTTCTGGCCGGAGACGACCTTGAGCGTGCCATCGTCGATCTTGGGCTGGAGGATGTTCATCGCCCCGTCCCAGAAGACCTTCGCGTTCGCATCGTCGGGGGACCCGGCGAAGAGCTCGACGTTGTACGGGCCGTTCGGCTTCTTCGCCTTCATGCCGTCCAGGAGGGCCTGGCCCTGCAGCTGGCCGACCTTGTAGTTGTCGTACGCGACGTAGTAGTCCACCGCGTCCGTGTTCTTCAGGAGGCGGTCGTAGGCGATGACCGTGGCGCCCGCGGCCTTGGCCTGCTGCACCTGGGTGCCCAGCTGGGAGCCGTCGATGGCGCCCACGATGATGACCTTGGCGCCCTTGGTGACCATGGCCGAGATCTGGTTCTGCTGCTCAGAGACGCCACCGTTGGCGAACTGCACATCGGGGTTGAAGCCCGCGGCCTTGAGCCCGTCGTTGAACAGCCCCTCCGCGAGGACCCAGTTCTCAGAGGTCTTCTGGGGGAGCGCGACGCCGATCGTCGAGTTCGCTGCGAACCCGCCGGTGCCGCCGCTCGCGCTGGCTGAGCTGCTCGACTCCGAGCGTCCGCACCCTGTGAGCGCGAGGGCCGCGATGGCCACGACGGCCGCGGCCTTTCCTGCCGTACCGAACATACGCATTGTTTCTGCTTTCTGTGGTTTCCTGTGGATCCGGTTGCGGAATCGTGGGGGTCTGGGGTGCCCGGAGGGGGAGGCGCCGGCCGCGCCCGGGCGTGCGGCCGGCGTCGTCCGTCAGGCGTCCTTGGCGAGGACTTCGCTGGTCTTGGTGGTCTCGTCCGGCTGCAGGGGAGTGCCGCCGGCGGTGCGGCTGCCGCGGCCGCCGCCGGCGCCGCGCAGGAGCAGGCCGATGATGGAGCGGCGTCCCTGGGACTTCTGGTAGACGTCGAACGCGACGGCGGCCAGGAGGACGAGGCCCTTGATGATGGCGGTGCGGTCCGCGCCGATGCCGAGGAGCTGGAGGCCGTTGTTGAGCACGGCCATGACCAGGCCGCCGACGATCGAGCCGATGACCGTGCCGACGCCGCCGGTGACCGCGGCGCCGCCGATGAACACGGCCGCGATCGCGTCGAGCTCCCAGCCGGTGCCGTCGAACGGGCCGGAGGCGGTGGAGCGGGCCACGAAGACCATGCCGGCGAGGGCGGCGAGGATGGCCATGTTCATCATCACCAGGAAGTTGACCTTCTTGGACTGGACGCCCGAGAGCTCGGCCGCGTGGCGGTTGCCGCCGACGGCGTAGACGTGGCGGCCGATCACGGTCTTGGAGGAGATGAAGCCGTAGATCAGCACGAGGATGCCGAGGATGATGCCCGGCACCGGGAACGAGGTGCCGGGGCGGCCGGTGGCAAAGAGGTAGGTCGCGTAGAGGATGGCGGCGCTGATGAGCACGAGCTTGGTCACGCTGACCCACAGTTCGGGGACCTCGGCGCCGAGCGCCTTGGCCTCGCGGCGGGAGCGCAGCTCGAAGAAGACGACGGCGGCGACGCCGATGATGCCGATCAGGAGCGTGAGGTTGTTGTACCCGGTGTCCGGGCCGATCTCGGGCAGGTAGCCGGCGCCGATGTACTGGAAGTCCTTGGGGACCGGGACCGTGTTGGACTGGCCGATCCACTGGTTCACGCCGCGGAAGATGAGCATGCCGGCGAGGGTCACGATGAAGGCGGGGATGCCGATGTAGGCGACCCAGAAGCCCTGCCAGGCGCCGATGACGGCGCCGATCACGAGGCCGAGGATGATCCCGACCCAGGAGGGGAGGCCCCAGTCGCGCATCGCGATGGCGACGATGATGCCGACGGCGGCGGCAATCGAGCCGACGGAGAGGTCGATGTGGCCGGCGATGATCACGAGGACCATGCCGATGGCCAGGATCAGGATGTACGAGTTGCCGTTGAAGAGGTTGATCACGTTGTCCGGCGTGAGCGTGAGCCCGCCGGTGAGGATCTGGAACAGGATGATCAGGGCCACGAGGGCGAAGATCATCCCGAACTGGCGGCTGTTGCCGCCGAAGAGCTTCTTGAGGGCGTCCATGGTTGGTCCTTCGTCTCTCAGGCTGCCTTGCGGGCCTGGGTCATGAGCTTCATGAGGCTCTCCTGCGTGGCCTCTTCCTTGGTCAGGACGCCGGTGATGGCGCCCTCGAAGATCGTGTAGATGCGGTCCGAGAGTCCCAGCAGCTCGGGCAGCTCCGAGGAGATCACGATCACGCCCTTGCCCTGGCTGGCCAGGCGCTGGATGATCCCGTAGATCTCGTACTTCGCGCCGACGTCGATGCCGCGGGTGGGCTCGTCGAGGATCAGCAGCTCGGGATCGGTGAACATCCACTTGGCCAGGACGACCTTCTGCTGGTTCCCGCCGGAGAGCTTGGCGACGCCCTCGTCGACGTTGGGGGTCTTGGTCCGCAGCGACCGGCGGTACTCCTCGGCCACCTGGTACTCGCGGTTGCGGTCGACGACGAGGCCCCGGGTGATCTTCTTCAGCGCGGCGGAGACGGTGGTCGTCTTGATGTCGTCGAGCAGGTTCAGGCCGAGCGACTTGCGGTCCTCGGTCACGTAGCCCAGGCCCGCGTCGATCGCCTGCGCGACGGTGTTCATGCGGACCTCCTTGCCGTGCATGTAGGTGTGGCCCGAGATGAACTTGCCGTAGGAGTGGCCGAAGATACTGCGGGCCAGCTCGGTGCGGCCGGCGCCCATGAGCCCGGCGAAGCCGACGATCTCGCCCTCGCGGACGAAGAAGTCGGAGCCCTTGCACACGAGCCGGTCGGCGATCACGGGGTGCTGCACCGTCCAGCCCTTGGCCTCGAACAGGACCTCGCCCACGGTCGGGGTGTGGTCCGGGAAGCGGGACTCGAGCGTGCGCCCGACCATGCCCTTGATGATGCGGTCCTCGTCGACGCCGTCGCGCTTGACGTTGAGCGTCTCGATCGAGCGGCCGTCGCGGATGATGGTGATCTCGTCCGCGACCTGCTCGATCTCGTTGAGCTTGTGGGAGATCATGATCGACGTGACGCCGCGGCCCTTCAGGCCCACGATCAGGTCCAGCAGGTGCTGCGAGTCGGACTCGTTCAGCGCGGCCGTGGGCTCGTCGAGGATGAGCAGCTTGACGGACTTGTTCAGCGCCTTGGCGATCTCGACCAGCTGCTGCTTGCCGACGCCGATCTCCTTCACCTGGGTGTCGGGATCGTCGGAGAGCCCGACCCGCGCGAGCAGGTCCAGGGACCGCCGGCGGGCCTCCTTCCAGTCGATCACTCCGCGGCGGGAGGGCTCGTTGCCCAGGAAGATGTTCTCCATGATGGACAGCTCGGGGATCAGCGCGAGCTCCTGGTGGATGATCACGATCCCTGCGGCCTCGCTGGCCCGGATGTCCTTGAACTCCTGGACCTGGCCCTGGAAGAAGATCTCGCCGGCGTAGCTGCCGTGGGGGTAGACCCCGGAGAGGACCTTCATGAGCGTGGACTTGCCAGCTCCGTTCTCCCCGCAGATCGCGTGGATCTCGCCGGCCTTCACCTGCAGGTTCACGTCCGCGAGCGCCTTCACGCCCGGGAACTCCTTGGTGATGGACCGCATTTCGAGGATGACGGGTTCGTTCGGCGCCATGTGCCCCTTGCCTCCTGGTCATCAGGTCGAACTTCATTGTCCGGCGGCCAAGGTTCGGCGCCGTCTGAGTAGAAAGTAAACAATCTCTGCGCTCTTGTCGTCAAGGCTTGAACGCAATCTGAGGGTGCTGCTCCGATTATGGTGTGCCGCAGGGCCTCAGGAGCGATGGGCGATCTCCGCGTTCTGGAACACGAGCGCGGCCGCCCCAAGAGCTTCGGCGCGGGCCCCCAGCGCGGACATCGCGAGGGCGGTCGTCTCCCCCACGAGCGGCACCGCGTGCCGCAGCAGGCCCCGCCGGATGGGCTCGAGCAGGATCTCGCCGAGCCCCGCGAGGGGGCCGCCGATGACGATCACCTCGGGGCTGATGAGATTGGCGACCGCGCCCAGCGCGCGGCCCACGGCCAGGCCGGCGTCGTCGAGCACCCGCAGGACGGCCGCAGAGCCGGCCCGGGCGCGCTCGACGATCTCGTCGGGGGTCATCTGGTCGGGGTGGCCCCTGCTGAGCAGCTCCGACATGGTGGTGGTGGACGCGACCGTCTCGAGGCAGCCGCGGTTGCCGCAGCGGCACACGAGCCCGTGCTCCACGATCGTCGAGTGCCCGATCTCTCCGGTGACCCCGACGTGCCCGTAGAACGGGGCCCCGTTGATGATGAGGCCCGCGCCGATGCCGGACCCGATCTTCACGAACATGAGGTTCTCGACCCCGTTGTGGGGGCCCCAGGTGACCTCGCTGAGGGCGCCGAGATTGGCGTCGTTGTCCACGAAGACGGGGAGCCCGAGCCTCTCCTCGAGGTGCGCCAGGATCTGGAATCCGACCCACTCGGGAAGGATGGCGCCCTGGACCACGGTGCCGGTCCGGTGGTCGATGGGGCCGGGGATCCCCGCGCCCACCCCCACGATGTGCTCGCGCCGCACGCCGGACTCGGCCAGCAGGCGGTCCAGCACGTCCACTGCGGCCGTGATGCTCACGTCCGCCTGGTGGCCGAGGGGCAGCATCATGCTCTCCTCGGCCAGGACCTCGTAGGCCAGGTTCGCGAGCACCACCCTCAGGTGCCGGCGCCCGAAGTCGATGCCCACGGCGACCGCCGAATTGCTGTTGAGCCGGACACTCAGTGCGCGCCGGCCCGAGCTCGTGGTCGGCTCCGTGGCGACCACGCTCGCGTCGCAGAGCACCTTGACGATGTTCGACACGGTGGCGGTCGAGAGGCCGGTCTGGCGGGAGAGCTCGGCCTGGGTCGCGGGGCCCGCCATGAGCGCCTCCACGATGCGCTGCTCGTTGAGCTTTCGGAGCGCTGACTGGGAGCCGGGGTTGCCGGTGCCGCTCGTCGTCGAGCGCAGGGTGGAGACCATGCCACACAGCTTGCGCTCTGGTCCCTCTTGTCGTCAAGAAATGAACGCAACACGGGTCATCGTCAGGCTTCCGAGCAGACCACTAGTCTGGGGGCCATGAGCCCAGTGATCGAATTCGGGGGCAAGACCCCGGACATCCACCCGAGCGCGTTCGTGGCCCCCACGGCCTCCGTCATCGGCGACGCGCACCTGGCCGACCGCTCGAGCGCCTTCTACGGGGTCTCGGTGCGCGCCGACACCGCCACCATCACCGTCGGGGCCGGGAGCAATCTCCAGGACAACGTGGTCCTGCACGCGGACGCCGGGTTCCCGTGCACGGTCGGGGCCGGCGTCTCGGTGGGCCACAACGCGGTGGTCCACGGCTGCACGGTGGGCGACAACGTGCTCGTGGGCATGAGCGCGACCATCATGAACGGCGCCGTGATCGGGGCCGAGTCGCTCGTCGCGGCCGGGGCCGTGGTCCTCGAGGGGACCCAGGTGCCCCCGCGGTCGCTCGTGGCGGGAGTGCCCGCCAAGGTTCGCCGCGAGCTCACGGAGGAGGAGGTCCAGGGCCTCTACCGCAATGCCGCCCACTACGTGGACCTGGCCCGGGCGCACCGGCAGGCCAACGGCCGCTGACCGGACTTCCCGGGGGGAGGCCCCTCCCGGGGAGCCGTCAGGCGAAGACCACCGTGCGGTGCCCGTCGAGCAGGACGCGGTGCTCGGCGTGCCACTGGACGGCCCGGCACAGGGTGCGGCCCTCGACGTCGCGGCCCATCTGCACGAGCTGCTCGGCCGTCTTGGAGTGGTCCACCCGGATGACCTCCTGCTCGATGATCGGCCCCTCGTCGAGGTCCGCGGTCACGTAGTGCGCGGTGGCCCCGATGATCTTCACTCCGCGGGCGTGCGCCTGGTGGTAGGGCTTGGCCCCCTTGAACGAGGGCAGGAACGAGTGGTGGATGTTGATCGCGCGGCCCTCGAGCGCGCGGCACAGCCCGTCGGAGAGGATCTGCATGTACCGGGCCAGCACTACGAGCTCGATCCGGTGCTCCTCGACGAGGCCCAGCAGCCTTTCCTCGGCCTCCGCCTTGGTGGCCGAGGAGACGGGCAGGTGCACGAACGGCACGCCGTAGAACTCGGCCATCGGTGCGAGGTCGGTGTGGTTGGACACCACCGCGGGCACCTCGATCGGCAGCGTCCCCGCCCGCTGCTGGAAGAGGAGGTCGTTGAGGGTCCGCCCGTCCTTGGAGCACATGATGAGCGTACGCACCGGCTGACCGCCCCCGAAGAGCCCCAGCCGCATCGAGAACCCCTCGGCGACGGGTGCGAGCGAGGCCTCCAGGGCCCCCCGGTCCGACTCCGTCTCGACCTCGACGCGCATGAAGAACGTGCCGGTGTGCGGGCTCTCGTACTGGCGGGACTCGGCGATGTTGCAGCCGGCGGCCAGGAGGGCGCCGGAGACTGCGTGCACGATCCCCGGTCGGTCGGGGCAGGAGAGGGTCACGATGAACCTGTTGCGCTTCACGCGCTCTAGCGTAGCGAGCCGTGTGCGCCCGGCCCGCCGGGCGGGACGGCTCAGCGCACGACGGCGGCCGCCTCCTCGCGCTCGGACCCGCGCCGCAGCGCCCGGGTCGCCGCCAGGGCGGCAGCGCGCCCGGCCCGGGTCGCCCCGATGGTCGAGGCGCTGGCCCCGTAGCCGACGAGGAACAGCCGCGGCTCGCGCACCACGCTCACCCCGTCGCTGGCCATGAGGACCCCGCCGCCCGGCTCCCGCACCCGCAGCGGGGCGAGGTGCCCGAGCGCGGCCCGGAAGCCGGTGGCCCACAGGATGGCGTCGAGCTCGAGCGCGGTGCCGTCGGCGAGGACCGCGCCGGTGGCCGTGAGCCGCGCGAGCGGGCCGCGGGAGACGAGCACCCCGGAGCGGATGCCGGCCCGGTACTGCTCGGTGAGCGGCAGGCCCGTCGCGGCGGAGACGCTCAGGGGCGGCAGCCCGGCGCGCGTGCGCTCGCCGACGCGCCGCTCGACCTCCGCGCCCCACTCGGCGCCGAAGGGCTCCCGGGTCCACTGCGGCGGCCGCCGCGTCGACCAGGCCGTGCGGGCGCCGGCGGCGTCGAGCTGGAGGAGGAACTGCAGCGCGCTCGTCCCGGCCCCGACGACCAGGACGCGCTGCCCGGCAAACTCCTCGGCGGAGACGAAGTCGTGCGTGTGCAGCTGCCGGCCGCGGAACTGCTCGCGCCCCGGGTAGTGCGGCCAGTACGGCTGGTCCCACGTCCCCGTCGCGGAGATGACGGCCTCGGCGAGCCACGCGCGCCCGTCGGCGGCCCGCACGAGGAGGGCGGCGCCGTCGTCTGTGCGCTCCACCGAGGCGACGCGGGCGGGGCGGACCACGGGCAGCCCGAAGGCGCGCTCATAGCCGCCGTAGTACCGGCGCACGACGGCGGAGGCCGGCTCGTGCGGGTCGGGCGCCTCGAGGGGGAGGCCGGGGAGGGAGTGGAGATGGTGGGCGGCGTCGAAGGTCAGGGAGTCCCACCGGTGCCGCCAGGCTCCGCCCGGCCCCGTGTTGGCGTCGAGGACCACGTAGTCCTCCCACGGGGAGAGCCCGCGGCGCTGCAGCCAGTACGCGGCGCTGAGCCCGGCCTGTCCTGCGCCGATGACCACCGCTGGGCGTGCCTCCACGACATCCTCTTTCGTTGACGGATCAATCATCTGCGGAAACCGCGGGACGGCCCAGACTGTTCCCGGCCGGCCAGGGCGTGGCCAGCAGCCCACGGTAGACTGGGAGCCGTCGCGACTGGCGTTGGGTGGATCACCACCGGGGAGCGGCACACATGGGACACCGCGGATCGTACGCCTGGGCCGGGGTCGTGACGCTGCGCCTTCATGCTCTGCCGCGGAAGTTCCGGGGGAGCGCGGAGGCCGGTAGCCTGACCAGTAGCCTCCCGCCACCTGACAACCCAGGAGATCCCGTGAGCCCCGCCACTCCTACCGTGTCCGCCGTCAGCAACCTGCCGCTGAGCGAGGTCGATCCCGAGATCGCCGCCGTCCTCGACCAGGAGCTCGGCCGCCAGCGCAGCACCCTCGAGATGATCGCGAGCGAGAACTTCGCCCCCCGCGCCGTCATGGAGGCCCAAGGGTCGGTCCTGACCAACAAGTACGCCGAGGGCTATCCGGGCAAGCGCTACTACGGCGGCTGCGAGTACGTCGACGTCGCCGAGAACCTCGCGATCGACCGCGTCAAGGCCCTCTTCGGCGCCGAGTTCGCGAACGTCCAGCCCCACTCGGGCGCCCAGGCCAACGCCGCGGCGCTGTCCGCGATGATCAACCCCGGCGACAAGATCCTCGGGCTCTCGCTCGCCCACGGCGGCCACCTCACGCACGGCATGAAGCTCAACTTCTCCGGCAAGCTGTACGAGGTCGCGGCCTACCAGGTCGAGCAGGACACCTTCCGCGTGGACATGGACAGGCTCCGCGAGCAGGCCCTCGCCGAGCGTCCGCAGGTCATCATCGCCGGCTGGTCCGCCTACCCCCGCCACCTGGACTTCGCGGCGTTCCGCTCGATCGCCGACGAGGTCGGGGCGCTCCTGTGGACCGACATGGCCCACTTCGCCGGCCTCGTCGCGGCCGGGCTGCACCCCTCGCCCGTGCCCCACTCGCACGTGGTGACCTCGACCGTCCACAAGACCCTCGCGGGCCCGCGCTCGGGCGTGATCCTGGCCAAGGAGGAGTTCGGCCGGAAGATCAACTCCAACGTCTTCCCCGGCCAGCAGGGCGGACCGCTCATGCACGTCATCGCCGCCAAGGCCGTGGCGTTCAAGGTGGCCGGCTCCGACGAGTTCAAGGAGCGCCAGCAGCGCACCCTCGAGGGGGCGAAGATCGTGGCGGAGCGCCTCTCGCAGAAGGACGTCGCGGAGGCGGGCGTGTCCGTGCTCACCGGCGGCACCGACGTGCACCTGGTCCTCGTGGACCTGCGCCATTCCCAGCTCGACGGCCAGCAGGCCGAGGACCTCCTGCACGAGGTCGGCATCACGGTCAACCGCAACGCCGTCCCGTTCGACCCGCGCCCGCCGATGGTCACCTCCGGCCTGCGGATCGGCACCCCGGCGCTCGCGACCCGCGGCTTCGGCGCCGCCGAGTTCACCGAGGTCGCCGACATCATCGCCACGGCGCTCAAGGGGGGTGCCGACGCCGACGCCCTCCGCGCCCGCGTCGAGAAGCTCGCAGCGGACTTCCCGCTCTACCCGGGCCACGAGGAATGGTGAGCGGACCGATGGCATCCCAGACAGCGGGCCGCGCGGCCGTCCTCGACGGCAAGGCGGCCTCGGCCGCCATCAAGGAGGAGCTCGCCGAGCGCGTCGCAGCCCTCAAGGCCCGGGGGATCACCCCCGGCATCGCCACCGTGCTCGTCGGTGCAGACCCCGCCTCGCAGCTCTACGTGGGCATGAAGCACAAGCAGTCCGAGGCGATCGGGATGAACTCGATCCAGCGCGAACTGCCGGCGGACGCCACCCAGGAGCAGGTCGAGGCCCTCATCGACGAGCTCAACGCGGACCCCGCGTGCCACGGGTACATCGTGCAGCTCCCGCTGCCGAAGCACCTCGACACGGACGCGATCCTCGAGCGGATCGACCCGGCCAAGGACGCCGACGGCCTGCACCCGACCAACCTCGGCCGGCTCGTGCTGAACGTCAGCGGCACGATCGACACGCCGCTGCCCTGCACGCCGCGGGGCGTGATCGAGCTCCTGGTCCGCAACGGCTACGACCTCAAGGGCAAGCACGTGGTCGTGGTGGGCCGCGGTGTCACGATCGGCCGGCCGATCCCGCTGCTGCTCACGCGCCGCGAGATCAATGCGACCGTGACTATCACGCACACGGGTACCACGGACCTGTCCGAGCACCTGCGCCGGGCGGACGTGATCGTGGCCGGTGCCGGGGTCAAGCACATCGTCAGGCCTGAAGACGTCAAGCCCGGCGCGGCCGTGCTCGACGTCGGCGTGACCCGCGAGACGGACCCCGAGACGGGCAAGTCGAAGGTCTACGGCGACGTCCATCCCGGCGTCGCCGAGGTGGCGGGCTACGTCTCGCCGAACCCCGGCGGGGTGGGCCCGATGACCGTGGCGCTGCTCATGACCAACGTGGTCGAGGCCGCCGAGCGGGCCGCCGCCCCCGCCTGATTCTGGAAGTCGCCTTCTGGGGGCCACCTCCTGAACGTCACGCGCTGAGGGTCAGGTCCTGTGGGTCACGCGAGGTGACCCACAGGACCTGACCCTCAGGTGCTGACTCCCAGACGGGCTGGGGGCAGGCGGACGGCCGGTCAGGCCTTCGCGGCGACCGGCTCCGCAGCGCGGTTGGGCCCGAAGACCGTCGCGCCGGTGGCCTGCTCGGCCTCGTGGTCCGGGCCGAGCGGGATGCCGCGGCGGTCGCGCAGGCACAGGACCGCGCCGATCGACACGAGCGTCGCGATGAGCAGGTAGGCCGAGACGGCGGTCGTGGAGCCCGTGGCCTGCAGGAGCGCCTGGGCGATGGTCGGGGCGAAGGCGCCGCCCAGGATCGCGCCGATGGCGTAGGAGATCGAGACGCCGGAGAAGCGTACGGACGCCGGGAAGATCTCGGAGTACCACGCGGCCTGCGGGCCGTAGGTGAGGCCGAGACCGATCGAGAACAGCACCAGGCCGGTGTAGAGGCCCCCGAGGTTGCCTATGTTGACGAACCAGAACAGCGGGAACACCATCAGGGCCTGGAAGACGAAGCCGATGAGGTAGGTGGCCTTCCGGCCGATCTTGTCGGCGAGGATGCCTGCCACGAGGGTGGACACGAACCACATGGCGGAGGCGACGGTGGCCGTGAGGAGCACGGAGGTCGCGTCCATCTTGAGCTTGCCCGTGGCGTAGCCCTGGATGAAGCCGCCGGTGGTCATGTAGCCGGCCGCGTTGTTGCCCACGAACACGAGCGCCGCGAGGATCACGAGGTGCCAGTGCTTGCGGAACAGCACGACGATCGGCACCTTGGTCTGGCGGCCGCGCTCGGCGATCTCGGCGAACACCGGGCTCTCCTCGACCGAGCGGCGCACAAAGTAGCCGACGGCGATCAGCACGATGCTCAGCAGGAACGGCACGCGCCAGCCCCACTCGAGGAAGGCCTTGCCGGGGGAGACGGCCCCAGTCATGATCGCCATGACGCCGGAGGCGAGGAGCATGCCGAGCGGCACGCCGAGCTGCGGGAAGGCGCCCGCGAGGCCGCGGCGCTTCGCCGGGGCGTGCTCGACGGCCATGAGCACCGCGCCGCCCCACTCGCCGCCGGCCGAGACGCCCTGGAGGATGCGCAGGAGCAGCAGCAGGATGGGCGCCGCCATGCCGACCTGGGAGTAGGTGGGCAGGACGCCGATGAGGGTCGTGGACGCGCCCATGAGGATGAGGGTGATCACGAGCATCGCCCGGCGGCCGATCACGTCGCCGAAGTGCCCGGCGAGGAACGCCCCGAGCGGGCGGAAGAGGAAGGAGATGCCGACGGTCGCGAACGAGAGCAGGGTGGCGATGTTCGCGCCGGCGGGCTTGAAGAACAGCTCCGCGAAGACGAGGGCCGCGCCCGTGGCGTAGATGAAGAAGTCGTACCACTCGATGGTGGTTCCGATGATCGTCGCGAAGGCGACGCGTCGCTGGTTCGCTGCGGCGGAGACGGCGCCGGTGCCGGTATGGGTCATGGCTGGTGTCCTTGCTGGCCGGCATCGTCGCTGATGCCTCGTGGTGCGGCCGGGGCCGCGGGGGAACGGTGATGGCCCTGGCCCGTTCGGGCTCAGGCTCGGAGGTGGCGGTGTCACCATAGTGGCCGACACCACTTCCGTATGTAAACTTCAGAGATTCGCCAATATACTTTGAAGCAACTTATATAGCGGAGGTGAGCGTCCTTGGCAGACGTGACGCTGCGGCAGCTCGAGCTCTTCGCCGCCCTGCCGGACCATGACACGCTCAGCGCGGCCGCGGTCCGCCTGCACATCTCCGAGTCGGCGCTCTCGCAGGCCATCACGAGCCTGGAGAAGACTGTGGGGGAGCAGCTGTGCGTGCGCCGCAAGGCGCGCGGCCTCGCGCTCACTCCCGCCGGGCAGCACTTCGCGGTGCAGGCCCGCCGCATCCTCGCCGACACGCGCGAGCTCGTTCTCGATGCGCGCCGGGGCCAGGAGCTGCGCGGGCCCGTGAAGCTGGGATGCTTCGCGAGCTTCGCCACCAGCATCGTCCCCGCGCTCCTCGACGGCTTCCCGCGGCGGCACCCGGGGGTGGACCTCGAGATCACCGTGGGCACCAACGACGACCTGCTCCCGGCGCTCGACTCGGGACGCCTCGACGTCGCCATCATGTACGACATGTTCCTGCCCGTGGGCTACGCCCGGCGCGAGATCTACGCGACGGAGCTCGAGGCGCACCTGCACCCCGACCACCCCCTGGCGGCGGGGGAGGCCGTGGACCTCGCGGACCTCGCCGAGGAGCCGCTGATCCACTACGAGGCGAGTCCCAGCACCGTCAACACCGTGCAGGCCTTCGCCGCCCGTGGGCTCACGCCGACGATCGCGGCGCGGGTTCCGCAGATCATCCTCGTGGAGGCCCTCGTGGGCCGCGGCGTGGGCTACGGCCTGCTGATGTCCCGCCCCAACGTGCGGCCCGCGAGCGTCGAGGGCCTCCCGGTCGCGGTCCGGCGCCTCGACCCGCCCGCGACCCGCACCCACGTCGTGGCCATCTGGCCCGAGGACATGGTGCTCACCCCCCGCGCGGCCGCGCTCCTCGACTATGCGGTCGAGAAGCTCGGCTCCTACGGGCAGCCCGGGGAGCACGACGGCAGGTCCCCGGATCACGCGGGGACCGGCGCCGCGCGCGAATAGGCCTTCAGGTCGAAGGCCGGGTCGGCGGCGTCGTCCGGGGTGAGCTGCCGGCCCGCCCCGAGGAGGCGGCGCGCGGCCAGATGGTCCCCGGGGCTGTTGACGCTCTCCACGGCGACGAGCCGCGCCTCGGCGCCGGTGACGTCGAAGGCGAACACGGAGAACTTCCCCGAGGCCCGGTCGCCGCGCACCACGCGGTGCGCGTCGCCCCGGGAGAGCCCGGCGATCTGGACCTTCGTGGGGCCCTGGTGGCTCCAGAACCACGGCAGCTCGGCGTAGGGCCCGGCCGCGGCGCCGAGCAGCACGGCCGCGGCGTGCCGCGCCTGGTCGGTCGCGTTCTGCACCGACTCGAGGCGGACCCGGCGCCCCGCGTGCGCGCTCGGGAAGCTCGCGCAGTCGCCGATGGCGAGGATGCGCGGATCGGAGGTGCGCAGCGCGCCGTCGACCGTCACCCCGTCCCCGACCGCCAGCCCGGCAGCGGCGGCGAGTCCCACGGCGGGGGAGGCCCCGACGCCGACCACGACGACGTCGGCCGGCAGCTCGCGCCCGTCCGCGGTCGTCACCGAGGCCACCCGGTCGCCGCGGCCGGACGCGGCCGGGCGTGCCCGGAAGCCCGCCACCGCCGTGCCCAGCTCGAGCCGCACCCCATCCAGCGCGTGGCGCTCGGCGAGGAAGGCCGAGACCGCGGGGGAGACGGAGCGCCGCAGGGGACGCTCGGTGGGCGCCACCACGGTGACGTCGACTCCGCGGGCCCGGGCGGCGGCCGCGACCTCGAGGCCCACGAAGCCGGCGCCGACCACCACGGCGCGGCGGGCCCCTTCGAGCCCGGCGCGCGCCCTGGCCGCGTCCTCCAGCGTCCGCAGGGACACGATGCCCGCGAGGTCCTCGCCCGGCACCCCGAGGCGGCGGTTGTCGGCCCCCGTCGCGAGCACGAGCGCCGAGTACGCGATGCGCTCGCCGGTGTCCGCCACGACCTGGCGAGCCCCGGGGTCGATGCGCTCGGCGGCGACTCCCCAGAGGGCGCGCACGCCGGCGTCGTCGAAGAAGCCCTCGCCGCGCAGCGGCAGGGCCTCGGGCGCACCGGAGGCGGCGATGAAGTCCTTGGACAGCGGCGGCCGCTGGTACGGCCGGGCCGACTCGCGGGAGAGGAGCGTGATGGCCCCCGTGTAGCCGCCTGCGCGGAGCGAGTCGATGAGCTGGACGCCCGCGTGGCCGGCGCCGACTACCACGACGCTGTCCGCCGGGCCGAGGGGAGGCTGCTGGACCATCCGCTACACCTGGCCCGCGGGGACGTCGACCACGAGGGCGTCGAGGGTCCCGCAGGAGATCTGGCAGCCGAGGCGGCTGCGGGCCGCATCGCGGGGGGTCGAGGTGCACTCGAGCATCTCGTCCTCGTCCTCGCCCATCGGGGGGAGGACGTCGAGGAAATCGGGGCGGACCAGGACATGGCAGGTGGCACACATGGCCTGGCCGCCGCACTCGCCGACGATCCCCGGGACCCCCGCGCCGACGGCGGCGCGCATCGCGGAGGTGGCGGGCTGGACGTCGAGGACGGTCTCGGTGCCGTCGGGCTGGATGTAGGTGATGGTGGGCATGGTCTTCCTTCCTCAGTTCCAGGCCACGGGGAGCTCGAGCATGCCGCGGAAGACCCAGCCGCCCTCGCGGGCCGGCCGGTCGGCGAGCCGCAGGCGCGGCAGGGCGTCGAAGAGCCGCGGGAGGGCCACCTGGGCCACGGATGTGCGGGCCACCCAGGTGCCGGCGCAGAAGTGCGTGCCGCCGCCGAAGGCGAGGTGGGGCTTCTTCTCGCGGTTGAGGTTGTACGCCTCGGGGTCCTCGAACTGCTCCGGGTCGCGGTTCGCGGCGCCGATGACGACGCCGAGCCGCGCCCCTGCGGGCAGGCCCGCCCCGCCGAGTTCCACCGCACGGGTGGTCTGGCGCGGGTACATCCCGATCGGCGCGACCCAGCGGACGGCCTCCTCGAACGCGGTGGGCCACAGGGCGGGGTCGGCGAGGACCTGGGCGAGCTGGTCCGGGTTGGACAGGAGGGCCCACACGGCCGTGCCGAGCACGTCGCGGGGCTCGTTCAGGCCGCCGCCGATCGTCATCTTCATGTTGGCCCGGATGGCCTCGACCGGCAGGCCGGCGTTGACCACCGCCGAGAGGAGGGTCGCGTCCGGATCGGCCGTGAGCACCGGGATGAGCTCGTCGATCGCGGCGTCCACCTCGGCGCTGGAGGCCGCGGACTTGGCCCACACCTCCGCGTCGTCGGCGTAGTTGCCGGTGCCGTCGATCATGGTCTGGCTCCAGCGCTGCAGGTCCTCCTGCGTGGCGTTGCGGAAGCCCATGATCTCGCGCAGGTTCTCGGCGGCGAAGGGGGCGGCGAAGCCCAGGTGCAGGTCGGCCCCCGGGCCGGCCGCGGTGAAGTCGGCGAGGTACTTCTCGGCGTTCCTGGCGAAGACCGCCGTCCACGTCTCCTTGATGGCCTTGGGCCGCAGCACCGGCCCGTACGCCGCGCGGTCCACCTGGTGCTCCGGGTCGTCCTTGCGCAGCATGGAGTGGCCCATGGAGCGCTTCATGAGCGAACCCTCCTCGTCCGCCGAGAACGTGTCGGCGTCCTGCTCGATCCGGTGGCAGGCCTCGAAGCTCGTCACGAGGTAGCGGCCCACGGCCGGCACCCACGCGACCGGCGACTCGGCGCGCAGCCGCCGGTAGATGGGGTAGGGGTCGGCGTAGAGGTCCTCGAGGCGGACCCAGTCGGCGACGGGGGCGCCCAGGTCGGCGGGGGCGGGGGCTGGCTGAACGGTCATGGCTCCGAGTGTGGCGCAGGCCATAAAGGCAGGTAAAGTTCAAAAAAGCTCGATATTAGACAACTTCTTCTTCACAAGGAGGTGCGCCATGGGAGGGCCGACGGGACGCGCCGAGGAGGCGGCCGGCGTCGTCCGCATCCCGAGCCGGTTCACGCTGCGCCAGCTCGGCTACCTCCTGGCGGTCGCGGACGCGGGGTCGATCAGCGCCGCGGCGCAGCGGCTGCACGTGACCCAGACGGCGGTCGGCTCTGCGCTCAGCGACCTCGAGCGGGCCCTCGGTGCCCAGCTGCTCGTGCGCCGCCGCGCGCACGGCGTGGTCCTCACCCCGGCCGGCGCCTACGTCCGCGACCACGCCCGCGAGCTCCTCGCGGGCGCCGCGGACCTCGAGCTCTCCGCGCTCGACGCCGGCGCGACCCTCCGCGGGCCCGTCGCCCTGGGCTGCTACTCCACGCTGGCCGTGACCCTGATCCCGCCCATCCTGGCGGAGTTCGGCCGGGCGCACCCCGAGGTCCAGCTGGACTTCGTCGCCGACCAGCAGGCCCCGCTCGAGGAGGCGCTGCTCGCCGGGGAGCTCGACGCGGCCCTGCTCTACGACATGAACCTGCCGCAGGGCCTCGAGGCGCGGACCATCGCGGAGGCCCGCGTGTACGCGCTCCTGGGCGCGGACCACCGGCTCGCCGGCGCCCGCACGGTCACGTTGGACGCGCTCGCGGAGGACCCGCTCGTGTTCCTCGACCTGCACCCCAGCGGCGAGCACACCCTGTCCGTGTTCCGGGCCGCCGGGGTGGTCCCGCGCATCCGCTACCGCACCACTGACTTCGAGCTCACGCGCTCGCTCGTGGGCCGCGGCCTGGGCTATGCCCTCCTGGTCCAGCGCCCGGCGCGGGACGAGACCTACGAGGGGCTTCCCGTGGTGCCCGTCGAGATCACCCCGGCCCCGGCGCCGGTCCGGGTGCTCATGGCCTGGAATGCCGCCGTGCGGCCCACCCGGCGGGCCAGAGCCCTCATGGAGTTCATCGCCGGCCAGAGCGCCGGTGGGGGAGGCTCGGGAGGCCCTTCCCCATTGTGAAAGACTCGTTGCGGAATGTGGCCGACAGTACTAGGCTGCGACCTGTGTCACATTCCGCTCTTGTAACTGCCGGGGGGTCAGCCGTGGGTGAGGCAGACAGGCGGACTGTCATCCGCGCCGAGGAGCTCGTGAAGGCCTACGGCGAGTTCCGCGCCGTCGACGGCATCAGCTTCGAGGTGCCCGCCGGCGAGTCCTTCGGGCTCCTCGGGCCCAACGGGGCCGGCAAGTCGACCACCATGCGGATGATCGGCGGCGTCACCCAGCGCACCGCCGGCACGCTCGAGATCATGGGCCTCGACCCCGAGCGCCAGGGTCCGGAGGTCCGCGCGCACCTCGGCGTCGTGCCGCAGCAGGACAACCTCGACGAGGAGCTGCGGGTCCGGGACAACCTCATCGTCTACGGGCGCTACTTCGGGCTTCCGATGGACTACCTGCGCCAGCGCGCCGACGAGCTGCTGGCCTTCGCCCAGCTCGAGGACAAGGCCACCGCAAAGGTCGATTCGCTCTCCGGCGGCATGAAGCGCCGCCTCACGATCGCCCGCTCGCTCGTCAACGAGCCCAAGATCCTGCTCCTCGACGAGCCCACCACGGGGCTGGACCCGCAGGCCCGCCACGTCCTGTGGGACAGGCTCTTCCGCCTCAAGGAGCAGGGCGTCACGCTCGTGCTGACCACCCACTACATGGACGAGGCCGAGCAGCTGTGCGACCGGCTCATCGTCGTGGACAAGGGGCGCATCATGGCGGAGGGGTCTCCCGCGGCGCTCATCCGCGAGCACTCGAGTCGGGAGGTGCTGGAGGTGCGCTTCGGCGCCGAGCGGAACGCCGCCGTCGTCGGCCAGCTCGAGGGCGTCGGCGAGCGCGTCGAGGCGCTGCCCGACCGGGTGCTCGTCTACGCCGCGGACGGGGAGCGGGCGCTCGAGCTCATCCGGGCCCGCGGGCTGCACCCCCTCACCTCGCTCGTGCGGCGCGCCTCCCTCGAGGACGTCTTCCTCCGCCTGACGGGACGGTCTCTCGTTGACTGAGGCCGCGCCGGCCCGCCTCGCCGCGCATGCCCCCGACGTCTCGGCCGCGAAGGCCCGGCGCTGGGGCTCGTTCTACTTCGCCGAGCACATGCTCCACGGCATGCGCGCCTACCTCGTCACGATCGTCGTCACGAGCGTGGGCAACCCGCTGCTGTACCTGTTCTCGATGGGGGTGGGGCTCGCCTCGATCGTTGACAGGAGCGCGGGCGGGGCCCGGGCCGCGTTCGACGGCGTGGGGTACCTCGCGTTCGCCGCCCCGGCCCTGCTCATCTCGAGCGCCGTCATGACCAGCGCGAACGAGATGATGTTCCCCGTCATGGACGGCTTCAAGTGGCGGCGCGTCTACTTCGGCCCGCACGTCACCCCGCTCGTGCCCGGGCAGCTTGCGGCCGGGCACATCATGGCCGTCGGCGTGCGGCTCACCGTCCAGTGCCTCGTGTTCTTCCTCATCATGCTCGCCTTCGGCGCCGCGCCCGGTCCCTGGGCGTGGCTGCTCGTGCCGATCGGCGTGTTCGCCGGGATGGCCTTCGGGGCCCCGCTCATGGCCTACTCGGCGCACATCGAGTCGGAGAACTTCCAGTTCTCCATGATCCAGCGCTTCATCGTCATGCCCCTGTTCCTGTTCTCCGGCACCTTCTACCCGCTCGCCACGATGCCGGTGGGCATGCAGTGGATCGGCTGGATCTCGCCGCTGTGGCACGGGAACGAGCTCGGCCGCATGGCCTCCTACGGGCTGAGCCAGCCGGGCTGGCTCGTGGCGGTGCACGTGCTGTACCTGGGCGCGCTCGGTGCCGTGGGCATCTGGTGGGCCCGCAGGAACTACGCGAAGAGGATGGGCAAGTGAGCGCCCTGACCGACGAGGACTACGAGATCACCGCCAGCGGCCGGCCCCTCGGCGCCCTGTACGCGGGCAACGCGCGCGCGGTGATCGAGCGCGGCTTCCGCGTCATCAAGAGCCAGAACTGGATCATCCTCGTCTCCGGGTTCTTCGAGCCCGTCTTCTACCTGCTCTCGATGGGGATCGGGCTCGGCAGCCTCGTCGGCAACGTCACCGGCCCCGGCGGCGCGCCCATCTCCTACGCCGCGTACATCGCGCCGGCGCTCCTGGCGGTCTCGGCCATGAACGGCGCCATCTACGACTCGACGTGGAACGTGTTCTTCAAGATGCACTTCGGCAAGCTCTACCAGGGCATGCTCTACACATCCCTCGGCCCGCTCGACATTGCCATGGGCGAGATCTTCATGGCCCTGTTCCGCGGCTTCCTCTACGCGCTGGGCTTCACAGGCGTCATGGGTGTCATGGGCCTCATCACCACGCCGTGGGCGCTCCTGCTCGTGCCCGCCTCTGTAATGGTCGCCTTCGGCTTCGCGTCTTTCGGGATGGCCATCACGAGCTACATGAAGACCTTCCAGCAGATGGATCTGATCACGTTCGTCATGCTGCCCATGTTCCTGTTCTCGGCGACGTTCTACCCGCTGTCTGTCTATCCCGCACCGGTGCAGTGGATCGTGCAGGCGTTCCCCCTGTGGCACGGCGTGGAGCTCATGCGCCAGATCAGCATCGGGGTCTTCACCCCGGCCACGGGCGTGCACCTGCTCTACTACGCGGTCATGATCCTCGTGGGGGTCGCGTTCACCACGCGCCGGCTGCGCTCCCTCTTCCTGCGCTGACCCCCCACCCGCCGTCCCGTTTCGGGTACGCATCTCGTCGCCCTTTGGGGGTTTCGGGTGCGCATCTCGTCGCCCTTTGGGGGTTTCGGGTGCGCACGACGCCGGGTGCCCTGCCCGCGCGGGCCGGACGCCCGCCGTGGTCCGCGCCACCCTCGTCCCCGAGATGGGGAAGACGCGACGAGATGCGTACCCGAGATGGGGAAGACGCGACGAGATGCGTACCCGAGATGGGGAAGACGCGACGAGATGCGTACCCGAGATGGGGAAATCGCGACAAGATGCGTACCCGAAACGGCAGGAAGGGCGGGGAGGGCGGCAGGACCGGGCCGGGGAGGGCGGCGGCAGGACCGGGCCGGGGGAGCAGGGCGGCGAGGCGAGCGGGCGCGGCGGGCGGCAGTGCGGGCGTCTGGGAGAATGGACCGCATGCAGAGCATCGGCCACCAGAACACGTCCCCCCAGTCCGACGGCGCCCCGGCAGGCCGCCGCGGAGGCCTCAAGGTCGGCGCGCTCGGCCTGTCGGTCCTCGTGCTCGCGTTCCTCGTGGCCGTGATCTTCGCAGCGAACCAGAACGAGGTGATCGGCTGGATCGTGGCCATCGTCTCGTTCGGCTGGCTGGTCTTCGCGCTGTTCGTCTTCACCACTGTGCGCACCGCGGGCCGCAAGGCGCAGGAGCGCTTCGAGCGGGCCGCCGAGCAGCTCACCGGCCGCGCGCCGTCGGTCGCCGGCGGCGAGGCCCGCTCGGTCGACGAGGTCCGCGACCTCAAGCTCGACCACTCCTTCAAGATCATCCAGGTGCAGGAGCGCGTGATCCGCGAGAACCTCGGGGGCGACCGCGAGATGGTGGACCGGGCCCTCGAGACGATCCAGATCACCGCCGCCAACGCCCGCGACATGCTCCGTCCTGACGACGGCACGCCCCTCACCGGGACCGTCATCGACGAAGGGTAGAGTGGCTAGGTGACTTCCCCCGAATCGGCCCCGAAGGGTGGGGCCCTGCGCATCGCGACCGTCAACGTCAACGGCCTCCGCGCCGCGTGGCGCAAGGGCATGCCGGAGTGGCTCGGGACGCGCGAGGTGGACATCCTCTGCCTGCAGGAGGTCCGTGCCCCCGACCCGATCGTCCACGAGTACTTCGACGGCTGGCACGTGCTGCATGCCGAGGCCGATGCGAAGGGCCGGGCCGGAGTGGCGATCGCCTCCCGCGAGGCCCCCACGGAGACGAGGATCGGGATCGGCGACGACTACTTTGCCACCGCAGGCCGGTGGGTCGAGGCCGACTTCGCGCTCGAGGGCGGCCGCCAGCTGACCGTGGTCAGCGCGTACGTGCACTCGGGCGAGGCGGGCACCCCCAAGCAGGACGACAAGTACCGCTTCCTGGACGTCATGCTCAAGCGGCTGCCGGAGCTCGCCGAGATGAGCGACTACGCGCTCGTGGTCGGGGACCTCAACGTGGGCCACAGCCCGCTGGACATCCGCAACTGGAAGGCCAACCAGAAGCGCGCCGGGTTCCTCCCCGAGGAACGGGCCTACTTCGACCGGTTCTTCGGCACCGAGATCGGCTGGAAGGACGTGCACCGCGATCTGGCCGGCCAGGTCGACGGCCCTTACACCTGGTGGTCCCAGCGCGGCAAGGCGTTCGACAACGACGCCGGGTGGCGCATCGACTACCACATGGCCACGCCGTCCCTCGCCTCCGTGGCGCGCAACGCCGTCGTCGACCGGGCGAGCGCATGGGACACCCGATGGTCCGACCACGCCCCGCTCGTCATCGACTACCAGCTCCAGAACCCCGGAAGTGCCTGACCCCATGACTGCTCCTGCTCCCGCCCGCCAGCGACTCCTCTCCGGAATGCAGCCCTCGGGCGACTCGCTGCACCTCGGCAACTACCTCGGCGCCCTCGTCAACTGGGTCAATCTCCAGGACCAGTACGAGTGCCTGTACTTCATCCCCGACCTGCATGCCATCACGGTCCCGCACGACCCCGCGGAGCTCCTGCACCGCACGCGGCTGACGGCGGCGCAGTACATCGCGGGCGGGATCGACGTCGAGCGCTCCACGCTGTTCGTGCAGTCGCACGTGCCCGAGCACGCCCAGCTCGCGTGGGTCCTGACCTGCCTCACGGGCTTCGGCGAGGCGTCCCGCATGACCCAGTTCAAGGACAAGGCGGCGCGCCATGGCCACGACGCCGCCAGTGCGGGCCTGTTCATGTACCCGATGCTGATGGCCGCCGACATCCTCCTCTACCGGCCCTACGGGGTTCCCGTGGGCGAGGACCAGCGCCAGCACCTCGAGCTCGCGCGCACCCTGGCGCAGCGCTTCAACACCCGCTTCGGCGAGACCTTCGTGGTCCCGGAGGCGCTCATTCCGCCGACCTCGGCGAAGATCTACGACCTGCAGAACCCGACGGCGAAGATGTCCAAGTCCGCGGAGTCGCCCAACGGCCTGATCAACCTCCTCGACGACCCCAAGGCCACGGCGAAGAAGATCAAGTCGGCCGTGACCGACGCCGAGACCGTGGTCCGCTTCGACCGCGAGGCCAAGCCGGGCGTCTCGAATCTCCTCTCCATCATCTCGACCATCACCGGCGAGGACATGGACTCTCTCGTGGCCTCCTACGAGGGCAAGATGTACGGCCACCTCAAGGCCGACGTGGCTCAGGTCGTGGTGGACGCCGTCGCCCCCATCAAGGCACGCACCGAGGAGCTCCTGACCGATCCCTCGGAGCTGGACCGGCTGCTGGCCCGCGGCGCCGCCAAGGCCCGCGAGATCGCGTCGCGCACGCTCGCCGACGTCTACGAGCGCGTCGGGTTCCTCCCTGCCCTCGCCCCGGCGGCAGCGGCCGTCGGCTGAGGCCATGCCGGGATTCGAGGACGGCGCGATCGAGGACGCAGCGGGTACACCCGGAGGTGCAGACCGGCCGCTCGTCGGGGTGATCCTGGGGTTCCCCGACACGGTGGCCCAGGAGCTGCGCGCCTGGCGTGCCTCCTTCGGGGACCGGATGGCCGAGGTCATCCCGGCCCACATCACGCTCGTGACCACCACCGAGACGTCCGACTGGGGCGCCGCGGCGCGGCACGTGCGCGCCGTGGCCGCCCGGGCCCAGCCGTTCACCGTGCGGCTGCGGGGCACGGGCACCTTCCGCCCCGTCTCGCCCGTGGTGTACGTCAAGGTGGATGAGGGCTTCGAGGAGTGCGTCAGCCTGCACCGCGAGCTCCAGCGGGGCCCGCTTGCGCGCACCCTGCCGTTCCCGTACCACCCCCACGTCACGGTGGCGCACGACCTGCCGCCCGAGCGGCTCGACGAGGCGCAGAACGGGCTCGAGTCCTACAGCGCCTCCTTCACGGTGGGCAGCATGGGGCTGTACGAGCACGACGCCGACGGCTTCTGGCAGCTGCGGGAAGAGCTCAAGTTCGGCGGACGCGAGAAGGCCTGAGCGCGCGGCCCGGGAGGGCACACAGAGGGGCGCCGCCCGTCCTGACCTCCTCAGAACGGGCGGCGCCCCTGTATTTCCCGGGCGGCGGTCCGCTACATCTTGCGGGCCAGAATGGCCTGCTTGACCTCAGAGATCGCCTTGGTCACCTGAATGCCGCGGGGGCAGGCATCGGTGCAGTTGAAGATGGTGCGGCAGCGCCACACGCCTTCCTTGTCGTTGAGGATCTCGAGGCGCATGTCGCCGGCGTCGTCCCGCGAATCGAAGATGAAGCGGTGCGCGTTCACGATGGCGGCGGGCCCGAAGTACTGCCCGTCGGTCCAGAACACCGGGCAGGACGAGGTGCACGCCGCGCAGAGGATGCACTTCGTGGTGTCGTCAAAGCGCTCGCGCTCCTCGGCGGACTGGAGTCGCTCCTTGGTGGGCACGTGGCCCTTGGAGACGAGGAACGGCATGATCTCGCGGTAGGACTGGAAGAACGGCTCCATGTCCACGATCAGGTCCTTCTCGACCGGCAGGCCCTTGATGGGCTCTACCTCGATCGGCTTGGACGTGTCGAGGTCCTTCAGGAGGGTCTTGCAGGCGAGGCGGTTGCGGCCGTTGATGCGCATGGCATCTGAGCCGCACACGCCGTGGGCGCACGAGCGGCGGAACGACAGCGAGCCGTCGTGCTCCCACTTGACCTTGTGGAGGGCATCGAGGACACGGTCGGTGCCGTACATCGTCAGTCGGAACTCGTCCCAGGTCGACTCCTCGGAGACCTCCGGGTTGTAGCGGCGCACACGCAGCGTGACATCGAACGTGGGGATCTCGCCCCCGCCGCCCACGCTCGCGGGCAGCTCGACCTTGGACGCTGGCTCAGCGGTTGAGGCGGTCATCAGTACTTACGCTCCATCGGCTCGTAACGGGTGAAGACAACGGGCTTCGTGCCGAAGCGCAGGCCCTTGATGCCCTCGGTTTCCGCGGCGTCGTCCTTGTAGAGCATCGTGTGCTTCATCCAGTTGGCGTCGTCGCGATCGGGGAAGTCCTCGCGGTAGTGGCCGCCGCGGGACTCCTTGCGGTGCAGCGCAGCAACGGTCATGACCTCGGCAAGGTCCAGCAGGAAGCCGAGCTCCACAGCCTCGAGGAGGTCGAGGTTGAAGCGCTTGCCCTTGTCCTGGATGCCGATGTTCCGGTACCGCTCGCGGAGCTTCGTGATGTCCGCAAGGGCCTGCGCGATGGAGTCCTTGGTGCGGAACACCTGCATGTTCGCATCCATGGTTTCCTGCAGGTCGGCGCGGATCGCCGCGATCCGCTCGGTGCCGGCCGCGTTGCGGACGGTGTCGAGCAGTGCGACGGTCTCGGCGGCCGGGTCCTCCGGCAGCTCCACGAACTCGGCGGTCTTGGCGTACTCGGCGGCGTTGATGCCCGAGCGCTTGCCGAAGACGTTGATGTCGAGCAGCGAGTTGGTGCCGAGGCGGTTCGAGCCGTGGACGGACACGCACGCGACCTCGCCGGCGGCGTACAGGCCGGGGACCACGGTGTCGTTGTCCTGCAGGACCTCGCCCTTGATGTTCGTCGGCACGCCGCCCATGATGTAGTGCGCGGTCGGGAAGACCGGCACGGGCTCCGTGTAGGGCTCGACGCCGAGGTAGGTCCGCGCGAACTCCGTGATGTCCGGCAGCTTCGCATCGATGTGCGCCGGCTCGAGGTGGGTGAGGTCCAGCAGCACGTAGTCCTTGTTCGGACCGGCACCGCGGCCCTCGCGCACCTCGTTGGCCATCGAGCGGGCCACGATGTCACGGGGGGCGAGGTCCTTGATGGTCGGCGCGTAGCGCTCCATGAAGCGCTCGCCCTCGGAGTTGCGCAGGATCGCGCCCTCGCCGCGGGCCGCCTCCGAGAGGAGGATGCCCAGCCCCGCGAGGCCCGTCGGGTGGAACTGGATGAACTCCATGTCCTCGAGCGGGATGCCGCGGCGGAACGCGATCCCCATGCCGTCGCCCGTGAGGGTGTGGGCGTTCGAGGTCGTCTTGAAGACCTTGCCGGCGCCGCCCGTGGCGAACACGACGGCCTTGGCCTGGAAGACGTGCAGCTCGCCCGAGGCGAGGTCGTAGCTCACGACGCCGGCCACGCGCTTCTGCTTGAACGGGGTGCCGTCCTCGCGGGTCGCGTCCTCCTCCACGACGAGCAGGTCGAGCACGTAGTACTCGTTGTAGAACTCGACGTTGTGCTTGACGCAGTTCTGGTAGAGCGTCTGGAGGATCATGTGGCCGGTGCGGTCGGCGGCGTAGCACGCGCGCCGGACCGGGGCCTTGCCGTGGTCGCGGGTGTGGCCGCCGAAGCGGCGCTGGTCGATCCGCCCCTCCGGGGTGCGGTTGAACGGCAGGCCCATCTTCTCGAGGTCGAGGACCGCGTCGATCGCTTCCTTGGCCATGACCTCCGCCGCGTCCTGGTCGACGAGGTAGTCGCCGCCCTTGACCGTGTCGAAGGTGTGCCACTCCCAGTTGTCTTCCTCGACGTTGGCGAGGGCCGCGCACATGCCGCCCTGGGCGGCTCCCGTGTGCGAGCGGGTGGGGTACAGCTTGGTCAGCACGGCCGTACGGGCCCGCTGGCCGGCCTCGATCGCTGCTCGCATGCCGGCGCCACCGGCGCCGACGATCACCACATCGTATTTGTGGACCTGCATGCTGTGAAGCTCCATTTCTTGCGGGGGATCCGCTGGTTACGAGGCGGGGCAGTAGTCGGCGACCGTGCGGACACCGTTGACCACCGGGCACGGGTCGAAGGTGAAGATCACCAGGGTGCCGAGGATCACGATGATGGCGCTGGCCGCGAAGAGGACCGCCTTGAGCCAGAAGCGGACGGAGTCCCGCTCGGCGTAGTCGTTGATGATGGTGCGCACGCCGTTGGTGCCGTGGAGCATCGCGAGCCAGAGCATGGCGAGGTCCCAGAACTGCCAGAACGGGCTGGCCCACTTGCCGGCGACGAAGCCGAAGTCGATGCCGTGGACGCCTTCGCCGACCATGAGGTTCACGAAGAGGTGGCCGAAGATCAGGACGACCAGGACGATGCCGGACAGGCGCATGAAGAGCCAGCCGATCATCTCGAACTGGCCCTTGGGGCCGCCGGTGCGCTTGTACTGCGGGGCGATCCGGCCGGTCACGGAGGTGCTGCGCGGCTCGCGGATTTCAGGTGCTGTGGTCATGTCAGTGGGCTCCCAGCGCGAGTGAGAGGTGGCGGATGGCGAAGCCTGCGAAGACGACGACCCAGACGATGACGACCGTCCACAGCATCTGGCGCTGGTACTTGGGTCCGTTCTTCCAGAAGTCCACGAGGATCACCCGCAGGCCGTTGAATGCATGGAAGAGGATGGCTGCGACGAGACCAGTCTCGCCGAGGGCCATGAGCGGGTTCTTGTATTCGGCGATGACCGCCGTGTACACCTCGGGGGACACACGCACCAATGAGGTGTCCAGGACGTGCACCAACAAGAAGAAGAAGATGACGACGCCGGTGATCCGGTGTACGACCCACGACCACATGCCTTCACGGCCGCGGTACAGGGTGCCAGCTGGTTTTGTCGGCACTGAATAAACCTCCCTGCGGGCACCGGCGCCCGCATGGGGCCCATGCGGAGGGGGCAACCGGTGCGGAGTGGCCCTGCTGTACGAAGGGCGCGCTCACCTAGTCAGAATCCAGCCTAAATCTAGGCTTCGCCCACAGCTTACTCAAATAGCCCTCTGGGGCATGTTAATGCAGTGGGGATTGTCACAGTGACCCCCCTTGCGGTCTGCGGTCCACCGTGATCGGGCCTCCCGCTCCACTAGAGTGGGGGGCGATGACAGACAAAACTGCCCCCGTCGCCGGCCCTGCGCCCGCACCGCATGATCCGCTCGAGAAGTTCGTCGCGGTGATCCCCGCGGGCGGCGTGGGCACTCGGCTGTGGCCCCTCTCGCGCGCCGCGGCGCCCAAGTTCCTGCACGACCTGACGGGCTCCGGCAGCACCCTCATCCGGGCCACGTACGACAGGCTGACCCCGCTGGCCGGGCATCGCTTCCTCGTGGTCACCGGCGAGGCCCACCGCGCCGCGGTCTGCCGCCAGATTCCCGAACTGGACTCCGCCAACCTCGTTCTGGAGAGCGAGCCGAAGGACTCCGGGGCCGCGATCGGGCTGGCCGCCGCGATCCTGTACCGCCGCGACCCGGCGACCATCATGGGCTCCTTCGCGGCCGACCAGGTCATCAGCCCGGACGCCGTCTTCCAGGCCGCCGTCCGCGAGGCGATCCTCACCGCTGCCTCCGGCGAGCGCGGCAAGATCGTCACGATCGGCATCGAGCCGACGCACCCCTCGACGGGTTTCGGCTACATCCGGGGGGGCGAGGCGCTCGACGTGCCCGGCGCACCGAGCGCGCGCGCCGTCGTGGAGTTCGTGGAGAAGCCCAACCTCGAGGTCGCGGAGAAGTACCTCGCCTCCGGCGAGTACCTGTGGAACGCGGGCATGTTCGTCGCGCCCGTCGCCCTCATGCTCGAGCACCTCGAGGCCAACCAGCCCGAGCTCCACGCCGGCCTGACGGAGATCGCGGAGGCCTGGGACACCCCGGCCCGCGACGAGGTCGCCGCCCGCGTGTGGCCGACGCTGCCGAAGATCGCGATCGACTACGCCGTCGCCGAGCCTGCAGCCGCCGCCGGGGACGTCGCCGTCGTGCCCGGAGCGTTCCGCTGGGACGACGTCGGCGACTTCGCCGCCATCGGGCGGCTCAACAGCGCCCGCGAGGCCGAGCGCGTCACGGTGCTGGGGGAGGGCGCCCGCGTGTTCACGGAGGATGCCAGCGGCATCGTGGTCTCGGACACGAAGAGGGTCATCGCGCTCATCGGCATCGAGGACGTCGTCATCGTCGACACGCCGGACGCCCTCCTCGTGACCACGACGGAGCATGCCCAGAAGGTCAAGAACGCCGTCGCCGGGCTGAAGGCGAGCGGGGACCTCGACGTCCTCTGAGGACGGTGACGCTAGAGTGAACAGGTGCGAAACTACACGACGGAGACGAAGCCCACGCCCCTTGTAGGCCCTCGTCTCGAGGCGTTCCTGCCAGAGCTGATCGAATTCCGCCGGGACCTCCACTCGCACCCCGAGCTGTCCTTCCACGAGTACCGCACCACCGACAGGATCGTGGCGCGCCTCGAGGCGGCCGGGCTCACGCCGCGCCGGCTCGAGGGCACGGGCGTCGTCGTCGACATCGGCACCGGCCCGATCGCCACCGCAGTCCGTGGCGACATCGACGCCCTGCCGATCATCGAGGAGACGGGCCTGCCGTTCGCCTCGCGCAACCACGGCGTGACCCACGCCTGCGGCCACGACGTCCATACGACGGTGGCCCTGGGGGTCGCGCTGCTCCTCGCCGAGATCGACGGGGAGACCCCGCTCGACGGCACGGTGCGGATCCTCTTCCAGCCGGCGGAGGAGACCATGCCCGGCGGAGCCCTGGCCTGCATCGGCCAGGGGGTGCTCTCCGGCGTGCCGCGCATCATGGCGCTGCACTGCGACCCGCGCATCGACGTCGGCAAGATCGGCACCCGCATCGGCCCCATCACCTCGGCCTCGGACACGATCCGCATCCAGCTCACCGGCCGCGGCGGCCACACCTCGCGCCCGCACCTGACCGAGGACCTCGTCTTCGCGCTCGCGCAGATCGCGGTCAACGTGCCCGCGGTCCTCTCCCGGCGGGTGGACGTGCGCAGCGGGGTGTCCATGGTCTGGGGCCAGATCTCCGCCGGTGCCGCGCCGAACGCCATCCCGGCCACCGGCTCCATGTCCGGGACCATGCGCTGCCTCGACCGCGACGCCTGGCACAGCGCGGGGGAGCTCCTCGACGAGGTCGTGCAGCAGGTCGCCGCTCCGTACGGGGTCGAGGTGAGCCTCGAGCACATCCGCGGGGTGCCCCCTGTGGTGAACTCCGAGCACGAGACAGCGCTCCTTGAGGCCGCGGCGCGCGCCGAGCTGGGGGAGAACGCCGTGGTGCTCACGCCCCAGTCCATGGGCGGGGAGGACTTCGCCTGGTTCCTCTCCGAGGTCCCCGGCTCGATGTTCCGGCTCGGAACCCACACCCCCGGCGGCGAGGAGTACGACCTCCACCGCGGCGACTACGTGGTCGACGAGGCTGCGATCGGCTACGGCGTCCAGGTCCTCGCGGCAGCCGCCCTCCGGAGCCTGCGCGACCTCTGAGGTTGGTAACGAATCACCAACGATTCCGGCGGCCGCCGCCAGCGGCCGGTGTGTGAAGGAATCGTTTCGAGTACCCTAGTGCGCTGTACCACACGCCCGGCGGGCCCTCTTGGGCCCCGGCGGCTGAGGATTCTCTCGTCCACCTGGAGGACCACTTGAACCGCTTCCGTACCCCCTTTTCCCGAGCCGGCGTCACGGGCGCGGCGCTCGCGGCGGCCACGGCGCTCACGCTCGCAGGCTGCGGCTCTGCCCCGCCCACGTCGAGCTCCTCGGGCGGCTCCTCGGCGCAGGCCTCCAACTACCTCGGCTGCATGGTCTCCGACTCGGGCGGCTTCGATGACAAGTCGTTCAACCAGTCGGGCTACGAGGGCCTCCAGAAGGCGGTGAAGGACCTCGGCATCCAGGAGAAGCACGTCCAGTCGAAGGCGGACACCGACTACGACCCCAACCTGCGCTCGATGGTCCAGGCCGGCTGCAAGCTCACGGTCACGGTCGGCTTCCTGCTCGGCGACGCGACCAAGAGCATCGCGACGGCGAACCCGAACAGCCACTTCGCGATCATCGACTACACCGACCCGACCTTCCCCAAGAACGTCAAGCCGATCGTGTACGACACGGCGCAGGCGGCGTTCCTCGCCGGCTACTTGGCTGCGGGCGTCTCCAAGAGCGGCAAGGTGGCCACGTTCGGCGGCCTCAACATCCCGACGGTGACGATCTTCATGGACGGCTTCGCGGACGGCGTGAAGTACTACAACCAGAAGAAGGGCAAGAACGTCCAGGTCCTCGGCTGGGACAAGGACAAGCAGGACGGTACCTTCGTGGGCGACTTCAAGTCGGTCGACAAGGGCAAGGTCCTCACCCAGGGCTTCCTCCAGCAGGGCGCCGACGTGGTGCTCCCCGTGGCCGGCGCCGTAGGCCCCGGGGCTGCTTCCGCGGTACTGGACGCCAAGAACGCAGGCCAGGACGCGAAGCTCATCTGGGTCGACTCGGATGGCTACCTCACCGCCCCGGACTACAAGTCCGTCATGCTGACCTCGGTCCAGAAGACGATGTCCACCGCCGTCGAGTCGGTCATCAAGGACGACCTGAACGGCAAGTTCGACGCCACCCCGTACGTCGGCACGCTCGACAACGGCGGCGTGGCCCTCGCCCCGTTCCACGACCTCGACTCGGCGGTCCCGGCGGAGATGAAGAGCGAGCTCGACCAGCTCAAGAAGGACATCATCTCGGGCTCGGTCAAGGTCGAGTCGAAGTCCAGCCCGGTCTCCAAGTAGCGACAGCACGTTTCCATCCAGCGCCCGGCCCACGGTGCTCCATGCATCAGGCCACCCAGTGCCGCCCGCCGCTCGCCGGCCGGGCGGCGCTGGCGTGCCGGGGAGCAAGCTGGTCACACCTCATCCCAGGGGACGGTTCCCGCAGTGAAACTCGAACTCCGCGGTATCACGAAGCGCTTCGGCTCGTTCGCCGCCAACGACCACATTGACCTCGTCGTCGAGGACTCCCAGATCCACGCGCTCCTCGGCGAGAACGGCGCCGGCAAGTCGACCCTGATGAACGTCCTCTACGGCCTGTACGAGCCGACGGAGGGCGAGATCCTGGTGGACGGAAGCCCCGTCACCTTCCGTGGTCCCGCAGACGCCATGGCGGCCGGGATCGGCATGGTGCACCAGCACTTCATGCTCGTGCCGGTGTTCACGGTGGCCGAGAACGTGGCCCTCGGCGCCGAGAGCACCAGGGCCGGAGGCTTCCTCGACCTCGACGCGACCCGGGCGAAGGTCCGCGAGATCTCCGCCCGCTACGGATTCGACGTGGACCCCGACGCCCGCATCGAGGACCTCCCTGTGGGCGTGCAGCAGCGGGTGGAGATCATCAAGGCCCTCGTCCGTGACGCGAAGGTGCTGATCCTCGACGAGCCCACCGCGGTCCTGACCCCGCAGGAGACGGACGAGCTCCTCGCGATCATGGCCGAGCTGAAGGCCTCGGGCACCTCGATCATCTTCATCTCCCACAAGCTGCGCGAGGTCAAGGCCGTCGCGGACGTGATCACGGTGATCAGGCGCGGGCGCGTGGTCGGCGACGCCCCGCCGTCGGCCGCCCCGGCCGAGCTGGCCACCCTGATGGTGGGCCGGCCGGTCAGCCTCACCCTCGACAAGGCGCCGGCCCAGCGCGCGGAGACCACCTTCTCGGTGCGGGACCTGACCCTCGTGGCCCCCACCGGGCAGCGGATCGTGGACCGGGTTTCCTTCGACATCGCCCAGGGCGAGATCCTGGCCGTCGCGGGCGTCCAGGGCAACGGCCAGACCGAGCTGACGGAGGCCATCCTCGGCCTCCACCGGCACGTCACCGGATCCGTGACGCTCGACGGCAGGGAACTGCTCGGGCGCAGCGTCAAGCAGGTCCTCGAGGCAGGGGTGGGCTTCGTCCCCGAGGACCGCTCGCACGACGGCCTCGTGGGCGCCTTCAGCGTCGCCGAGAACCTCGTCCTGGACCTCTACGACCGCCCCCCGTTCGCCCGCGGGCTCGCGATGAGCCCGGGCCGGGTCGCCGCCCAGGCCAAGGAGAAGATCGAGGAGTTCGACATCCGCGCGGGCTCGCCCGACGCCCCGGCATCCTCGCTCTCGGGCGGCAACCAGCAGAAGGTCGTCATGGCGCGCGAGCTCTCGCGCCCCCTGCGCCTGTTCATCGCCTCGCAGCCCACCCGCGGCGTCGACGTGGGCTCGATCGAATTCCTGCACCGCCGGATCCTCGCCGAGCGGGACCACGGGACCCCGGTCATGATCGTCTCCACCGAACTGGACGAGATCATGGAGCTCTCGGACCGCATCGCAGTCCTCTACCGCGGACGCCTCATGGGAATCGTCAGCGGGGACACCCCCCGCGACGTCCTCGGCCTCATGATGGCCGGCATGGACGCCCGGGAGGCCGAAGCCGCCGCCGCCGAGGCCCGCCACGCTGGCGGCGAGCACACCACAGGAGAGACACATGGCTGACGTGCAGAACGCACCCGACTCGGCCCAGGCGCCCCAGCCTGTGCCGACCCCACCGCCCGCCGCCCCCGCGCACGGGGCAGGGGAGACCCTGCTCCGCCGGATCGCCACCGGCAGCCCGATGGTGTCCCTGCTGTCCATGGTCCTTGCGATCGTCATCGGCGGGATCCTCATGGCGGTGACCAACCCCAAGGTCGCCACCGCGGCGGGCTACTTCTTCGCGCGGCCCTCCGACACCATCACCGAGGTCTTCCGCCCGTACGCCGCACTGGTCCAGGGCTCGGTCTTCAACTGGCAGGGCGCAGACCTCGCCGCGCAGCTCTACCCGCTTGCTGAGACCCTCACCGTCTCGACCCCGCTGATCCTCGCGGGCCTGGGCGTGGCCCTGGCGTTCCGCGCGGGCCTGTTCAACATCGGCGCCCAGGGACAGCTCATCTTCGGGGCCCTGTTCGGCGCCTACGTCGGGTTCGCCTGGCACCTCCCGTTCGGGCTGCACCTCCTCGTGGTGATCGTGGCCGGGATCGTGGGCGGCGGCATCTGGGGCGGGATCGTGGGCCTCCTCAAGGCCCGCACCGGCGCCCATGAGGTCATCGTGACCATCATGTTCAACTACATCGCGAGCTTCCTTCTCCTGTTCCTGCTCACCACGCCGGCCTTCCAGCGCAAGGGCTCGACCAATCCGATCTCCCCGTTCCTGGACGCCTCGGCCCTGTTCCCGGAGCTCCTGGGCCCGCAGTTCCGCCTGCACGCGGGCTTCATCCTCGCCATCCTCGTCACGTGGGCCGTGTGGTGGATCCTGTCCCGCTCGACCCTCGGGTTCGAGTTCCGGGCGGTGGGGGCCAACCCCAACGCCGCGCGCACGGCGGGCATCAACGTGGGCCGCTCCACCGTCGTCGTCATGGCACTCGCCGGCGCGCTCTCCGGCCTCGCCGGCATCGCCCAGGTGTCCGGCACCGAGAAGTACCTCTCCGGCGGCGTGGCAGCCTCGATCGGCTTCGATGCCATCACCGTGGCGCTGCTCGGAAGGTCGACCCCGTGGGGCACGTTCTTCGCGGGCCTGCTGTTCGGCGCATTCCGGGCCGGCGGCGTCTCGATGCAGGCCGTCACCCAGACGCCGATTGACATCGTCCTGGTGATCCAGTCGCTCATCGTCCTCTTCATCGCCGCGCCGCCGCTCGTGCGGGCGATCTTCGGCCTCCGCCCGCGCAGGCGCGAGCGCCGCCGGCCCGGGCCCCCCACCCCCACCCCGGCTGCACCTGCCGAGAGCGGAGCCGCATCATGAGCACCACTGCAGCGGCCCCCGCCCCGCAGGACACCCGGCCCGGCCCCGCCGCCGCGCCGGTGTCCCGCAAGGCGCCCATCGGCCTCAGCCTCCTCGCCGTGGTCGGCACGGTCCTGTTCGGCGCGCTCTCGGGCAGCAAGAGCGCCTCGTTCGGCCTCGTCGACGCCGGGCGGGAGGCCTCCGGGCTCGCCGCATGGCTCGCGCTGGCCGCCGCGCTCGTCGCCGCGGCCTGGCTCGGGTACCTCCGGTTCAGGCGCCCCCGCGCCGGACGCGCGCCCGCCCGCTGGACCACCGCCGCCCTCGCCGCCGCGGCCGTCGTCTTCCTCCTGGCCCTCCTGGGCGTCGCCGGCGTCACCGTCATCACGGTGAGCTCGCCTGTCGTGGGATGGCTCGCCTCGGCGGTCATGCTCGCCGGCGCGGCCTACTCGGTGTGGCTCACGTCCGCGCGGCGCACGACGCCGGGCTGGGTCGGCGCCGTCTTCGCGGTCGCCTTCCTCGTGGGCTTCCTCGTGTGGATCGTGGCCGGCGGCCGCGACCAGACCCCGTTCATCTCCCTCGCCGGCCTGCTCGCGGGCGCCGTGACGCTCTCGGTCCCGCTCGTGTTCGGCTCCCTCTCCGGGGTCCTGTGCGAGCGCTCCGGAATCGTCAACATCGCGATCGAGGGCCAGCTGCTCATGGGCGCCTTCAGCGCCGCGGTCGGCGCGACCCTCGCGCACAACGTGTACGTGGGCCTGGTCGCGGCGGCGGTGGCCGGGGCGCTCGTCTCCCTGGTGCTCGCGCTCGTGAGCATCAAGTACCTCGTGAACCAGATCATCGTCGGCGTGGTCCTCAACGTGCTCGTGGTCGGGCTGACCAACTTCCTCTTCTCGACCCTGCTCACCGAGGACCCCGACGGCCTCAACAAGCCGCCGCACCTGGGGAACATCGAGATCCCGATCCTGGCCGACGTGCCGGTGATCGGGCCGATCCTGTTCCGCCAGTCGCTCGTTGGCTACCTCATGTACATCGCCGTCATCGTGGTCTACGTGGGCCTGTTCCACACCCGCTGGGGCCTGCGCGTGCGCGCCGTCGGGGAGCACCCGCAGGCGGCGGACACCCTGGGCGTGAACGTGAACCGGACCCGCTTCTGGAACACCATCCTCGGCGGGGCCGTCGCCGGCATCGGCGGCTCGTTCTTCACCCTCGTGGCCGTGGATGCCTTCAGCAAGGAGATGTCCGCCGGCCGCGGCTACATCGCGCTCGCCGCGCTGATCTTCGGGCGCTGGAACCCGATCGGGGCCTTCCTGGCCTCCCTCCTGTTCGGCTTCGCCGACAACCTGCAGAGCATCATCACCATCATCGGCTCGCCCGTCCCGAGCCAGTTCATGGCCATGCTCCCGTACGTCGTCACGGTCTTCGCCGTGGCCGGCCTCGTCGGCCGCTCGCGGCCGCCGGCCATGGAGGGGATCCCGTATGTCAAGCAGTGAGCCGGCCCAGCCGGAGGCCGGGGTCGACTGGGCGGCCCTCACCGCGGCGGCCACGGACGCCATGCGGACGGCCTACGCGCCGTACTCCCGCTTCCCCGTCGGCGCCGCGGCGCTGACTGACGACGGCCGGATCGTCACCGGCTGCAACGTCGAGAACGCCTCCTACGGGCTGACGCTCTGCGCCGAGTGCACGCTCGTGGGCCAGCTGCGGCTCGGCGGGGGCGGGCGGATCGCGGCCTTCGCCTGCGTCGACGCCGCCGGCACGGTGCTCATGCCCTGCGGCCGCTGCCGCCAGCTCCTCTACGAGTTCCGTGCGCCCGGGATGGTGCTGCTCACCGTCAGCGGCGTGCGGACCATGGACGAGGTGCTCCCCGATGCGTTCGGGCCGCAGAACCTGCAGAACTGATCCGACGGAAGGACACCAGTGACCACCTCCGGAAACGGGGCACGTGCCGCGGAAGCGCACGACGCCGTCGACGTCATCCGGGCGAAGCGCGACCGGCGCGAGCTCAGCGACACCCAGATCGACTGGGTCATCGACGCCTACACGCGCGGGGCCGTCGCGGACGAGCAGATGTCCGCGCTCGCCATGGCGATCCTCCTCAACGGCATGACGCACCGCGAGACCGCCCGATGGACGACGGCGATGATCGCCTCGGGCGAGCGGCTCGACTTCTCCTCCCTCCGAAGCCGCTCCGGCGGACAGCGGCCCACGGCCGACAAGCACTCGACCGGTGGGGTCGGGGACAAGATCACGCTCCCGCTCGCACCCCTTGTGGCCGTGTTCGGGGTGGCCGTCCCGCAGCTCTCCGGTCGCGGCCTGGGCCACACGGGCGGCACCCTGGACAAGCTCGAGTCCATCCCCGGCTGGCGCGCGTCCCTGAGCAACGAGGAGATGATGGCCCAGCTCGACGACGTCGGGGCGGTCATCTGCGCCGCCGGGGCGGGCCTCGCCCCGGCGGACAAGAAGCTCTACGCGCTGCGCGACGTCACCGGCACGGTGGAGGCGATCCCGCTCATCGCCTCCTCGATCATGAGCAAGAAGATCGCCGAGGGGACCGGCGCGCTGGTCCTCGACGTCAAGGTCGGCTCGGGGGCATTCATGAAGGACACGGCCAGCGCCCGCGAGCTCGCCGAGACGATGGTGGCCCTCGGCCAGGACGCCGGGGTGCGCACCGTGGCGCTGCTGACCGACATGGAGACGCCGCTAGGTCTCACCGCCGGGAACGCGATCGAGGTCGAGGAGTCCCTCGAGGTCCTCGCCGGCGGGGGACCGGAGGACGTCGTGGCCCTCACGGTCCGGCTGGCCGAGGAGATGCTCGAGGCCTCGGGCGTGCAGGGCGACCCGGCGCAGGCGCTCCGGGACGGCCGGGCCATGGACGTGTGGCGCCGCATGATCGCCGCCCAGGGCGGCGACCCGGACGCCCCGCTCCCGCGCGCCAAGGAGTCGGAGACGGTCTACGCCCCGGCGGACGGAGTCCTCGTGGGCCTCGACGCGCTCTCGGTCGGCGTCGCCGCGTGGCGGCTCGGCGCCGGCCGGGCGCGCAAGGAGGACGCCGTCCAGGCCGGAGCCGGCGTGCGGCTGCATGCCAAGCCCGGCGCGACCATCCGCGCCGGCGAGCCGCTCATGACGCTCCTGACCGACACCCCTGAGCGCTTCGGCCGCGCCCGCGAGGCCCTCGAGGGCGCGGTCATGATCGCTCCCGAGGGGTCCCGCCCGGGCCGCCCGCTGATCCTCGACCGCATCGCCTAGCGCCCGGCGGCCGGCCCCCGGGGCCGGCCCCGACCCGCCCCGACCCGGCGCCCGGCCCGGTCCCCGGCGGCCGGCCCGGTCCCCGGCGGGCGTCTCCGCCCGGGGGAGGGCCGGCGTCGTCCGCGGGGAGGAGCGCCGCCGCGGCGATGTAGGGCCTTTGGACGGATGGCCGCCCGGGCCCGCGCATGGGACACTGGAGGAGGCCCAGTTTCCGGAGGAGCACTACCGCATGTCGTTGACCTTCATCGATCACGCGATCCTCCATGCTGCGGGCCAATGGTGGATCTACCCGATCCTCCTCATCTTCTTCTTCATTGACGGCTTCGCGATGATCGTGCCGAGCGAGACGCTCATCGTGGCGCTCGCCGCGTACTGGCGCCATTCGGGGGAGCCGAATCTGTGGATCCTCGGCGCCACCGCGCTCATCGGGGCGATGGCCGGGGACAACGTGGCCTACCTCCTCGGGCGCAGGATCGGCACCGACCGGTGGAAGTGGATGCGGCGTCCGCGCGTGCAGAAGGTCTTCGGCTGGGCCCGCCACGAGCTCGACAAACGCGGCGCCGTGCTCATCTTCACGGCCAGGTACATCCCCTGGGGCCGCGTGGCGGTCAACTACGTCTCCGGCAGCACCGGGTTCCGGCACCGCACCTTCTTCTGGCTCGACGCGTTCGCGTGCCTCACGTGGGTGGGCTACTCGCTGGGCGTCGGCCTGCTCGCGAGCTCCTTCCCGTGGCTGCACCACAACCCGCTGCTCAGCGTGGTCGTCGCCGTCGCGTTCGCCCTCGTCCTCGGCGTGCTCCTCGACCACAGCATCACGGTCTTCCACCGCTGGCGCGACACGGTCGACGCCCGCCGTGCGGCCGCCGCGGCCACTGCGGAGCACGAGCGCGAACTCGGCCTGCGGCCCCACGAGGCCGCCGACGACTACTCGCCGCGCGACCGCGAGGCCACGCCCACCCCGGGGGAGTGAGCTCCCCGGTGGCCTGGCGCCGCCGGCTTCAATAGAGTTGAGCCGTGACTGAGCCGAACATCGACGCCGCCCCGGACCTCTCCTTCGACCTCCGGGCGCTGCCCAAGGTCTCCCTCCACGACCACCTCGACGGCGGCCTGCGCCCCGCGACCATCATCGAGCTCGCCGCCGAGATCGGCCATGAGCTCCCGTCCACGGATCCCGTGGCCCTCGGGCAGTGGTTCCGCGACGCCGCGGACTCCGGCTCCCTGCCCCGGTACCTCGAGACGTTCGACCACACGATCGCCGTGATGCAGACCGCCCCGGCGCTGCGCCGCATCGCGAAGGAGTTCGTCGAGGACCTCGCGGACGACGGCGTGGTGTACGGCGAGGTGCGCTGGGCGCCCGAGCAGCACCTGACCGACGGCCTCACCCTCGACGAGGCCGTCGAGGCCGTCCAGGCCGGCCTCGAGGACGGCGTGGCCGCCGTCGAGGAGTCCGGCCGGGTCATCGCCGTCGGCCAGCTCGTCACGGCCATGCGCCACGCCGACAACTCCCAGGCCGTCGCCGAGCTCGCGGTGCGCCACCGGGACCGCGGCGCGGTCGGGTTCGACATCGCCGGGGCCGAGGACGGGTTCCCGCCCTCGCGCTTCGCCGAGGCCTTCACCTACCTCGCCCAGAACAACTTCCCGGCCACCGTCCACGCGGGGGAGGCCGCCGGCCTCGCGAGCATCCAGTCGGCCCTCGTCGACGGGCGCGCCCTCCGCCTCGGGCACGGCGTGCGCATCGCCGAGGACATCACGGTCGAATCGACCGACGAGGTCGACGAGGACGGCGTCCCGATCCTCGATGTGACGCTCGGGGAGCTGGCCGCCTGGGTCCGCGACCGGGGCATCCCGCTCGAGCTGTGCCCGTCGTCGAACCTCCAGACCGGCGCGATCGCCGCCTGGGGCGAGGACATCCTCGACCACCCGTTCGACATGCTCTACGAGCTCGGCTTCAACGTCACGGTCAACACCGACAACCGGCTCATGAGCGGTGTGACGCTCACGGACGAGTTCGAGCTCCTCGTCGAGGCGTTCGACTACGACCTCGACGACCTGCTCGAGATCACGCTCAACGCCGCCGAGGCCGCGTTCCTGCCGCTCGAGGACCGCGAGGACCTCGTCGAGTACATCAACGAGGCCTACGCGAACCTTGCCGAGTAGGCAGGGCCGGGTGACGCCGTCGGTGCGGCGGGAGGCGTGAGGTGAGTGCCGACGTCGACCGTCTCGTGGAGGTGGTGCGGCTCCTGCGCGAGCACTGCCTCTGGACGGCCGCGCTCACCCACGCCTCCCTTGTGACGTACCTGATCGAGGAGTCCTACGAGCTCGTCGAGGCCATCGAGGACGGCCAGCCCGAGGAGGAGCTGCGCGGCGAGCTCGCCGATGTGCTCCTGCAGGTGGTCCTGCACGCCGAGATTGCGCGGGAGCGCGGCGCGTTCGACCTCGACGGCGTCGCGGAGGCGCTCACGGCCAAGCTGGTGCGGCGCAACCGCCACGTCTTCACGCCCGACGGCGCGCTGCAGCCGGGCTTCCCCACGACGGTCGAGGAGATCATCGCCTCGTGGGACGAGGCCAAGCGCGAGGAGAAGGCCGCCGCCGGCGCGGGCAAGGACCCGGCGCACCGGCGCGAGGCCTCGCCGCGTCTCGTGGGCCCGGACGCGCTCGAGGGCCTGCCGCGGCACCTTCCCGCGCTCGCGCTCGCGCAGAAGGCGCTGGGACGGGCGGAGCGCCGGCGCGCCCTGGAAGGGGCAGCCGGCGCCGGCGGGACGACCGACGGCCCGACCTCGGCGTCCCACGGGGCGACCCCGGCGGGGTTCGCGACCGAGGAGGAGCTCGGGGACTTCCTGCTCGAGACGGTCCGCGCGGCGCGCGCCCTCGGCCTGGACGCCGAGCGCGCGCTCCGCGCTGCCGTCGGGCGCCTCTGAGCGGGTCCGCGGCCCCGTCACAGGTCGCGCCGCCGCGCGCGGGCCGGATAGTCTGGGGGCGACACCGTGCCTGCCCCGCGGATCGGCGCGGGCTGTGCCACCCAAGTCAGAGCCGTTCCATCCACCAAGGAGCACATCCATGGCCCTTATCGATGCCATCCACGCCCGCGAGATCCTCGACTCCCGGGGCAACCCCACGGTCGAGGTCGAGGTCCTGCTCAGCGACGGCTCGCTCGGCCGCGCCGCGGTCCCCTCGGGCGCCTCGACGGGCGAGTTCGAGGCCGTGGAGCGCCGTGACGGCGACAAGGGCCGCTACCAGGGCAAGGGCGTCCAGCAGGCCGTCGAGGCCGTCCTCGACCAGATCGCTCCGGCCCTGACGGGCTTCGACGCCACCGACCAGCGCGCGATCGACCAGACCATGATCGACCTCGACGGCACCGCCAACAAGGGCAACCTCGGCGCCAACGCGATCCTCGGCGTCTCCCTCGCCGTCGCCAACGCGGCCGCCGACTCCGCCAACCTGCCGCTGTACAAGTACCTCGGCGGCCCCAACGCGCACGTCCTGCCCGTGCCGCTCATGAACATCCTCAACGGCGGCTCGCACGCGGACTCCGACGTGGACATCCAGGAGTTCATGATCGCCCCGATCGGGGCCGAGACGTTCTCGGAGGGCCTCCGCTGGGGCGTCGAGGTCTACCACAACCTCAAGAGCGTGCTCAAGGAGAAGGGCCTCGCCACGGGCCTCGGCGACGAGGGCGGCTTCGCCCCGAACCTGCCCTCCAACCGCGCCGCGCTCGAGCTCATCACGGAGGCCATCCAGAAGGCCGGCTACACCCCGGGCAAGGACATCGCGCTCGCACTCGACGTCGCCTCCTCCGAGTTCTTCAAGGACGGCGCCTACCAGTTCGAGGGCAAGTCGCTCTCCGCGGCCGAGATGAGCGCCTACTACGCCGAGCTCGTCAAGGACTTCCCGCTCGTCTCCATCGAGGATCCGCTGGACGAGAACGACTGGGAGGGCTGGAAGATCCTCACCGAGGAGATCGGCGACAAGGTCCAGATCGTCGGCGACGACCTCTTCGTGACCAACCCCGAGCGACTCCAGCAGGGCATCGACGCCAAGACGGCCAACTCACTGCTCGTGAAGGTGAACCAGATCGGCTCGCTCACCGAGACGCTCGACGCCGTCTCGCTCGCCCAGCGCAGCGGCTACACCACCATCACCTCCCACCGCTCCGGCGAGACCGAGGACACGACCATCGCGGACATCTGCGTCGCGACCAACGCCGGCCAGATCAAGACCGGCGCCCCGGCCCGCTCCGAGCGCGTCGCGAAGTACAACCAGCTCCTGCGCATCGAGGAGGAGCTCGACGACGCCGCGCGCTACGCCGGCCGCAGCGCCTTCCCGCGCTTCAAGGGCTGACACCCTCCTCCCCGCCCGCAGCCGCCGGCCACCGGCACCGCGGGCAGCACCTGCGCGGAAACGCGCCCCGCGGCGGCTATCGTGGAATGACGATGGCCGCCGCGGCGCATCGGGCAGGTGCCGGCCCCCGCGGGCCGGCCGCACACAGGAGACCAACCCAAGGAGCTTCCATGGCGACGCGTCGACCGGCCGTGCCCCGCACGCCGGCCCCGAAGCGACCCTCGCCGGCCGCGCCCGCCGCCCCCGCGGAGCCGGCCCAGGACGCGGCGCCTGCTCCCAAGGCGGCCCCCAGGGCGCCCAAGGCTGCGGGCACCGCGAAGCGCCGGACCGGGCCGAAGGTCCCGCTCAAGACCCCGGTCTCCGTGGACAGCGCCCCGGTGCCGGCCCGGGCGTTCTCCGGCCGCATCATCGCCCTCGCCGTGGTCCTCGTCGCCATCACGATCATGCTCGCCCCGACCGTGCGCGTCTTCCTCGGCCAGCGGGCCGAGATCAGCTCCCTCCAGGCGGACATCGCCGCGAAGCACGCCGAGCAGGACACGCTCAAGCAGTCCATCGCCCGGTGGGAGGACCCCAACTACGTCAAGCAGCAGGCCCGCGACCGCATTAACATGGTCATGCCCGGCGAGACCTCGTACTGGGTCTTCGGCGAGGACGGCACCCCGGCCGCCGCGAGCAGCGGGACCCAGACCCCGGCGGCCGGCGACACGCCGTGGGCCCAGGGCTTCTGGGACGCATTCGTGCGGGCCGCGACCGACTGAGCCCGGCGCGGCGCCCGCGGTGCCGCCCCAGCGAGTAGGCGGCAGGGCGGCGTCGTGCGCGCCCCGACCAGACCAAGGACAGTGAGATCCCCGTGACCGAGACCCCCCAGCCGCCCGCCGACGCCCCGACGCCGGCGGACCTTGAGACCCTGAGCCGCCAGCTCGGGCGCCCGGTGCGCGACGTGGTCGCCATCCCGGCCCGCTGCGTGTGCGGGAACCCGCTCGTGGCTGCGACCGCTCCGCGGCTGTCCAACGGCACCCCGTTCCCCACCACCTTCTACCTGACCCATCCCGTCATCACCTCCGCCGTCTCGCGCCTCGAGGCCGCCGGGATGATGGCCGAGATGAACGACAGGCTGGTCGCCGATCCCGAGCTGGCCGCCGCGTACCGCCGGGCGCACGAGGCCTACCTCGCGGCGCGCGAGGAGATCGGCCGCCGCGCGGGCACCGGCCCCGTCCCGGAGATCGACGGCGTCTCCGCCGGCGGGATGCCGACCCGGGTCAAGTGCCTCCACGTGCTCGTGGGGCAGTCGCTCGCGCTCGGACCCGGGGTCAACCCGCTCGGCGACGAGGCGGTCGAGGGCATCTCGGCCTGGTGGACCCCCGACGCCTGCTACTGCACGGGAGCCTGGGACACCGAGGGGCAGGCCCCCGACCGGGACCTCTCACGCCACGGCCCGCAGGGCCTGCCCGCGATGACCGGTCGGCCCGCACCCGTCCGGCGGACGGACACCGCCGGCGACCCCGCCGGCGACCCCGCCGAGCGGGGGGACGCGGCAGGGGAGGACCGGGCATGAGGGTCGCGGGGATCGACTGCGGGACCAACTCGATCCGGCTCCTCGTCGCCGACGCCGCGCCCGGCCACGACGGCGCGCTCCGCCTCGCGGACGTCCACCGCGAGATGCGGGTCGTGCGGCTGGGCCAGGGCGTCGACGCCACCGGCATGCTCGCCCCCGAGGCGCTCGAGCGCACGTTCGCCGCAGCCGACGACTACGCCACCGCCGTCCGCGACCTCGGCGCCGAACGGGTCCGCTTCGTGGCCACCTCGGCCCTGCGGGACGCGCGCAACCGGGACGAGTTCGTCGCGGGGATCCGGGCGCGCTTCGGTGTCGATCCCGAGATCGTGCCCGGGACCGAGGAGGCCGCGCTGAGCTTCGCCGGCGCCGCGAGCGTCCTGCCGCTGGCCCCCGGCCGCCCCGTGCTCGTGGTGGACCTCGGCGGCGGCAGCACGGAGTTCGTCCTGGGCGACGCCGACGGGGTCCGGGCCGCGCGCTCGATCGACATGGGCTGTGTCCGCCTCACCGAACGGCACCTCCGCTCCGACCCGCCCACCCCCGAGCAGATCGCCGCGGCGGAGCGCGACGCCGACGCGGGCATCGACGAGGCGCTTGCCGACGTGCCCCTCGCCGAGGCCACCGCCGTGATCGGCGTCGCCGGCTCGATCACGACCATCACCGCGCACGCCCTCCGCCTGCCGGCCTACCAGCCCGACCGCATCCACGGCACCGAGCTGCCGCTCGGGCAGGTGGCCGAGGCCTGCACGTCGCTGCTGGGCCTGACCCACGCGCAGCGGGCAGAGCTGCCGTACATGCACCCCGGCCGCGTCGACGTGATCGGCGCCGGGGCGCTCGTGTGGCGCCGCATCCTCGGCCGGCTGTCCGGGCTCACGGACGGCCGCATCTCCACCGCCGTCACGAGCGAGCACGACATCCTCGACGGCATCGCCCTGAGCACCCTGACGAAGAAGACCACGTGATCCGACGCGCCACCGCACTGACCCTCTCCCTCCTCACCGCCCTCACCGCGGCCCTCCTCGGCCTCCTGCCGTCGGCGCCCGCCGCCCGGGCGGACAGCATCCGGGACCGCGAGTACTGGCTCGGCGAATACGGGATCGAGAAGGCCTGGGAGGTCTCCAAGGGAGCCGGCGTGAAGGTGGCCGTGATCGACAGCGGCATCGACGGCACGCATCCGGACCTGCACGGCGCGGTCGTGGGCGGCCACGACTCCTCCGGCGCGGGCTCACCTGACGGGCAGAAGCCGATCGGCGCGAAGCCCGAGCACGGCACGCTCGTGGCCACGATGCTCGCCGGCCGCGGCCACGGCCAGGACCCGGGCAAGGACGGCGTGGGCCCGGACGGGATCGTGGGCGTGGCCCCCGAGGCGCAGCTCCTCTCGGCCTCGACCTGGCTCGGCTCGCCGAACCCGGCCGGCATCTCCGACCAGGCGCAGATCCCGGACGCCGTGCGCTGGGCCGTGGACCAGGGCGCCAAGGTCATCAACATCTCCCTCGGCAGCTCCTCGCCCGTCTGGCCCGAGAGCTGGGACTCGGCGTTCCTCTACGCCGAACAGCACGACGTCGTGATCGTCGCCGCTGCCGGGAACCGCGTGGGCGGCAACATCCAGGTCGGCGCCCCCGCCACGATCCCGGGCGTCCTCACCGTCGCGGGCCTGGACCGCCAGCGGAAGGCAAGCGTCGACTCCTCGTCCCAGGGCATCAGCATCGGCGTGGCCGCGCCGGCGGAGGAACTCGCCGGCGGCCTGCCCGGGGGCCAGTACGCGGAGTGGGCCGGCACCTCCGGGGCCGCGCCGATCGTCGCGGGGGTGGCTGCGCTCATCCGCTCGAAGTGGCCCGACATGAGCGCGGCCCAGGTCATCAACAGGATCGTCTCGACCGCGAAGGACGCCGGCGCGCCGGGGCCGGACCCGATCTACGGCCGCGGCATCCTCGACGCCGAGGCCGCGCTGAAGGCGGACGTGCCGGTCACCGCCGTCAACCCCCTCGGCTCGATCGCCGACTGGATCAGGGTCCACCGCAAGGGCACGGGCACCGCCCCCGCCGCCCCGAACGAGACGGCCGCCCCGACGGCCCCGGCCCAGGCCGTGGCCGAGCCGCCCGTGCCCACGCCCCGCCCAGATACCGTCGAGAGCCCGTGGCCCGCCCTGACGGTGGTCCTCTCGGCGGTCCTCGTGCTCGGCGTCGCCGCCGGCGGCAGCCTCCACGTCTGGCGCCGCTCGGCCCGGGTGCGGGCCGACGGCGCGGCCCCGGTCACGGCCGAGGAGCCACGCCCCCAGAGCTAGTGAATATTTTCACAAACTGCGCTACGCTTGGTCCATGCCTTCCTCCCTGCAGCTTGTCGATCGCCCCCGCGTCCTCGTCGTCGGCGGCGGCTACGTCGGCCTCTACGTGGCCCTGAACCTCCAGAAGAAGATCGCCTCGGCCGGCGGCATCGTCACGGTCGTCGATCCGAACCCGTACATGACGTACCAGCCGTTCCTGCCCGAGGTGGCCGGCGGCAACATCGAGGCGCGCCACGCCGTCGTCTCCCTGCGAGAGCACCTCAAGGACAGCGAGGTCATCCAGGGCTCGGTCACGAGCATCGACCACGAGGCCCGCAAGGCCGTCGTGGAGCTCCCGGGCGACCAGGGCACGGTCGAGGTCCCCTATGTCGACGTGGTCCTCGGCGCCGGCGCCATCACGCGGACGTTCCCGATCCCGGGCCTCGCCGAGGCCGGCATCGGCAACAAGACCATCGAGGAGGCCATCGCCCTCCGCAACCAGGTCATCGAGCGCATCGAGTTCGCCTCGACCGCCACGGACCCCGCCGAGCGCCGGCGCGCCCTGACCTTCGTGGTCGTGGGCGGCGGCTTTGCCGGCATCGAGACGATCGCCGAGATGGAGGACCTCGCCCGCGAGGCCGTCCGCAACAACGGCCGCCTCAGCCAGGACGAGGTTCGCTTCGTGCTCGTCGAGGCCATGGGCCGCATCATGCCCGAGGTCACCGCCGAGCAGGCCGACTGGGTCGTGGGCCACCTGAAGGGCCGCGGCATCGAGGTGCTCCTGAACACCTCCCTCGCCAACGCCGAGGGCTCCCTCAAGCTCATCAACATGCCGGACAAGACCCCGGCGGACGAGTTCGAGGCGGACACTCTCGTCTGGACCGCCGGCGTGCAGGCCAACCCGATGGTCCGCGCCACGGGCTTCCCGCTCGAGCCGCGCGGCCGCGTCCGCGTCCTCCCGGACCTGCGCATCGCCGGTGACGAGGGCATCATCGAGAACGCCTGGGCCGCCGGCGACATCGCCGCGGTGCCCGACCTGACCGGCAAGGGCCTCCCGGACGGCACCTGCGTGCCCAACGCCCAGCACGCCCTGCGCCAGGCCAAGGTCCTCGCGAACAACCTGTGGGCCAACCGCTGGGACAAGCCGCTGACGGACTACAAGCACAAGAACCTCGGCGCCGTGGCCGGCTTCGGGCCCTGGAAGGGCGTCGCGAACATCAACCTGTTCGGCCGGATCGGGCTCAAGGGCCCGCTCGCGTGGCTTGCCCACCGTGGCTACCACGGCCTCGCGATCCCGACGGCGGAGCGCAAGTTCCGCGTGCTCCTCGACTGGTTCTCCTCGCTCTTCGCCGGCCGCGACACGACCCCGCTCCAGGGCCTCGAGAACCCGCGCGCCGCGTTCGAGAGCGCGGCCCGGCCCGCCCCGAAGCCCGCCCCGGCGCCGAAGGCCCAGGACGCCGGCG
>NZ_BAAGSN010000014.1:0-13637 GCF_054782415.1 Sinomonas soli
GGGAGGCGCGGCGGGGAGGCCGCCGCTCGGGAAGGCGACGGTCAAGGCCGTCCAGGCCAGGACAGCGCCGATCACGGTGACCGAGATGGCTTCTTCAGGGCCCACCGCATCGTCAGAGCTGTCGTCCCAGCGCAGCTGCATGGCGTTGCATGACAGGGGCGACGCGGTCGCGCAGTTCGTCGATGGTGACGCGTGAGGTCGATGCGCTGACCGAGATCGCGGCCACGATGTGGCCGGCCGGGTCGAGGACCGGGACCGCGATGGAGAGCAGGCCTGGTTCGAGTTCCTCGTTGCTGATGGCCATCCCGTCGGTACGCGCCGCCTGGATGCGCTCCGCGACCGCATCGGCGGTGGTCGGGGTGTGCGACGTGCGTGCCGTGAACTCGGTGGTGGCGAGGTAGTCGGCGAGCTCCGTGTCTGTCAGCGAGCCGAGCAGCACCTGGCCGGTCGATGAGGCGTACAGCGGGATCCGAGCGCCGACGCGTACGCCGGTGTTGAGCAGCCGACTGCCTTCGCTGCGTGCGATGAAGAGCGAGTCGTTCTCGAAGCGAACCGCCAGCGAGGCGGATTCGTCGATCGTCTCGCGGATCGCGGCGAGCTGCGGCTGGGCCAGCTGGGGGAGTGCGGCCGACTCGCCATAGGTGGCGCCTAGCCGGAGGACCCGCGGGGTGGGGGCGAAGAACTTCCCGTCGAACGTGACATAACCCAGCTCGGCGAGCGTGTTCAGGCAGCGCCGTGCAGTCGCCCGGCTCAGGCCGGTCTCACGGGAGGCGGCCGTGATGGTGAGCCGGGGTGTGCTCGTCCCGAACGCCTCGAGCACGGCGAGGCCCTTTGCCAATCCTGCCATTCCTTCGGTCGCCACATGGACCTCCTCTTGACAGACGTGATGGACGGCACTCTACTAGCGTTGTTCGCAAAGCATTCATATGTTCGCAAAACGAACAGTGATAGTCAAGCATCCAGAGGAGTACGCATGAGCGAAAACGCACCCGAGGCCGCCCGATCATCGGTCGCGGTGGCCGAGCGTCGGTGGCCGAAGTCGCTGACCGAGGTTCCCTACTGGGTCTTCCAGGACGAGGACGTCTTCAGGGCAGAGCAGGAGCGCATCTTCCACGGTCCGATGTGGAACTACCTCTGCTTGGAGGCTGAGCTGGCCGAGCCCGGCGACTTCTGCGCCACCTTCATCGGCGAGCAACCGGTCCTCGTGACCCGCGACCACGACGGCCAGATCTACGCCTTCGAGAACCGCTGCGCCCACCGAGGCTCACTGATCGCGATGGAGCACTATGGGCACGCCAAGGACTTCACCTGCGTCTATCACGCCTGGACCTACAACCTCCAAGGCGATCTGACCGGCGTCGCATTCGAGGACGGCATCAACGGAAAGGGCGGCATGTCGCCGGACTTCTGCAAGGCCGCGCACAGCCCGCGCCGGCTCCGACTGGCCAACGTGCACGGCCTGATCTTCGGCAGTCTCAACAACGACGTGCCCGAGATCGAGGAGTACCTCGGTCAGGAGATCCTCGACCGCATCGAGCGCGTGCTCGGCGGTCGCAAGCCGGTCGTGCTGGGCCGCTTCACCCAGACCCTGCCGAACAACTGGAAGCTCTACATGGAGAACGTCAAGGACTCCTACCACGCGAGCATCCTGCACCTGTTCTTCACCACCTTCGGGCTCAACAAGCTGAACCAGAAGGGCGGCATCATCGTCTCCGAGAACGGCGGCCACCATGTGAGCTGGTCCGCCATCAACCGCGAGGCCGAGGCCAAGGCCGCGGAGCACTATAAGGACCAGAAGATCCGCTCGGAGTCCGACTACCAGCTCGAGGACCCGTCTCTGGTCGACAGCTTCTCCGAGGTCGGCGACGACATCACCCTGCAGATCCTCTCGGTGTCCCCGGGATTCGTCCTGCAGCAGATCCAGAACTCGATCGCGGTACGCCAGGTGCTGCCCACAGGGGTCGACTCGACCAACCTCAACTGGACATACCTCGGGTTCGAGGACGACACCGAGGAGCAGCAGCTCATCCGGATGAAGCAGTCCAACCTGGTCGGCCCCGCCGGCTACGTCTCGATGGAGGACGGCGCGATCGGCGGCTTCGTCCAGCGCGGCATCGCCGGTGCCAGCGGCGAGTTCGCCACCGTCCAGATGGGCGGCGACCAGGCGGTCTCGAGCGAAAGCCGTGTCACCGAAGCGTCGATCCGGGGCTTCTGGAAGGTCTACCGCGAGGCGATGGGCTTCGACGTCGAGGAGGGCAACTGATGGACGCCTTCAACCTCATCGGCCGCGCCCAGGGCAGCTACGTCCGCTCGATCGACGACGGTCCGATCGAGGACTGGCCCGAGCACTTCACCGATGACGCCTTCTACAAGGTCACCACGGCGGACAACCACCGCCGCGGCCTGCCCGCAGGGGTCATCTGGGCCAACAACAAGGCCATGCTCAAGGACCGGATCTCCGCGCTCAAAGAAGCGAACATCTACGAGCCGCACAGCTATCGCCACCTGCTCGGCCAGCCGGCGATCCGAGAGGAGAGCGACGGCGCAGCCACCAGCGAGACCTCCTTCCTGGTCATACGCATCACCGGCAATGGTCCCACCGACGTGTTCGCCAGCGGCCGCTACCTCGATGAATACGTTCTCGAGGGCGGTCGGGCCCTGATCAAGAAACGGATCGTCGTCTGCGACAGCTCCCGCATCGACACCCTGCTGGTGCTGCCGCTGTGAGCGGGGCTCCCAGGCTCCTCCTTGCCATCGGCGATCCGAACGGGATCGGCCCGGAGATCGCCGTGAAGGCGGTCGCCGAGCTCGGCACCGCGGCGCCGGTCGTGGTGGGGGACCGGCACGTAGTCCAGCCGTACGCTGTCCGCGCCGGTCTCACCCTGCGCGAAGCTGACCCCGGTGCGGACGCCGAGTCCGGGGTATGCGACCTCGTCGACGTCGGCGCGCTCGCCCCCCGGGATCTGGCCGTGGGCGAGGTGACCGCGGCCGCTGGTGCGGCCACCATCGCCTACGCGTCCGCGGCGGTCCACCTTGCCATGGACGGCGGCTATGCCGGCGTCGTCGCCGGCCCCCATTCGGAGACCGCGGTCCACCGGGCCGGGATCGACTTCGCAGGCTACCCGCCGTTGATCGCCGAACTCACCGGCACTCCCGCCGAGCGGGTCTTCCTGATGCTGGTCGGCGGCGGGATGCGCATCGCGCACGTCACGCTGCACGAGCGCCTTGCCGGCTCGTTGGCACGGCTGACCCCGGAGCTCGTCACCGTGGCCGGCCTGGCGCTCCATCGGGCGCTGCTGTCGATCGGCGTCCCCAATCCGCGGATCGGCGTCTTCGGCATCAACCCGCATGCGGGTGAGGGCGGGCTCTTCGGCGAGGACGACAGCCGGGTCACCGAGCCCGCAGTAGATGCCCTCCGCGCCCACGGGGTACACGTCGACGGGCCGAGCGGCGCCGACGTCCTGCTCGGCGGCGACCGCGGGGCCGACGCCTACCTGGCGATGTACCACGACCAGGGGCACATCCCGATCAAGGCCGTGGCCGGGCGCACCGCCGCCGCGGTCACCATCGGCGCAGGTGCGCCGTTCGCCAGCGTGGGCCATGGTCCCGCATTCGACATCGCCGGGAAGGACGTCGCCGATCCGAGCGCCGTTCTTGCCGCGCTACGGCTCCTCGCCCCGACCCCTCAGGAGGCCTGAGATGACCTTCACCATCAGTGTCCGCGACTCCGAGGTCGCCTTCGGCTGCAAGCCCGGACAGAACGTCCTCGACGCCGCCGAGACGGCCGGCTGGGCGATCCCGTACTCCTGCCGCAAGGGCGTCTGCGACACCTGCCTGGGCACGCTGGCGTCAGGCTCGGTCGAGGCCCCCGGCGGCGGCTCCGTCACCGGGCCGGCCGAGGTGCGGCTGTGCCGGGCGCAGCCGATCGGCGACATCGAGATCGCGCCGCGCCGGATCGAGGCGCGCACCCCGCCGGTACGCAAGCGGCTGACCACGACCGTCTTCCGGCGCCGCCAGGTCGCGCCCAGTGTGACCATCCTCGACCTGCGCTACCCGATCGGACGACGTACACCGTTCCGGGCCGGCCAGTTCCTCAACGTCATCCTCGACGACGGCGACACCCGGTCGTACTCCTTGGCCAACCCCCCACAGCACAACGATCTCGCCCAGCTGCACATCCGCCACGAGCCGAACGGCGTGTTCTCTGCACGGATCCTGCAGCAGCTGGAGTTCCACGACACTGTCGAGATCGAGGCGCCCTTCGGCGAGTTCTTCGTCGAAGATGCCGACGTCGCCGAAGACCCGATCATCCTGCTCGCCACCGGCACCGGGTACGCCCCAATGCGGTCGATCATCCTCGACCACATCGCCCGGCGGCTGACCCGTCCCGTGCACCTCTACTGGGGAGCGCGCACCGTCGAGGACCTGTACGCCCTCCACACCATCCGCGGGTGGGCCCAGCGCCACCCCTGGCTCCGGTTCACCCCCGTGCTCTCTCGCCCGCATCCCGGGTGGGAGGGCGCCACCGGCTGGGTCCACACGGTCGCGATCGCAGACCACCCCGACCTCAGCAGCTCTCACATCTATGCCTGTGGCAGCGAAGCCATGACACTGACCGCCGCGGAGGAACTGGCGCGCGAACGCGACGTCGCCCCCGACAGGTTCCACTCCGACGCGTTCGTCTCCGCTGTGGGCGCACCCGCCGCCGTCGACTAACCCAGCAAGGAGGACCCACATGTCCGATACCACTTCACTCGACTCCGCCGCCTCACTGCGGTTACCTGACTTCATCGACAGCCGTCGTCCGGGCCGGTTCCAACTCGGCACGGTGCTGCTGTGCGGCCTGGTCATGCTGCTCGATGGGTTCGACACCCAGGCGATCAACTACATGGCTCCCGCCATCACCCATGACTGGGGGATCTCCAAGGGAACGATGGGCACGATCTTCTCGGCCGCCCTGGTCGGCCTGATGGTCGGCTACCTTCTGCTGGCCCCGCTCTCGGACAAGTTCGGCCACAAGCGGCTGGTCATCGCCGGTGTCGCGATCTTCTCGATCTCGACGCTGCTCTCGGTCTGGGTGCAGAACCCGGACCAGCTTCTGGTGATGCGGTTCATCACCGGCCTAGGGCTCGGCGCAGCGACCCCGAGCACCATCGCGTTGACCGCCGAATACAGTCCGAAGCGGGTCAGGGCGAGCTTCGTTCTGGCCATCTACTGCGGCTTCTCGCTCGGTTTCGTGCTCGCCAACTATGTCGCCGACTGGCTCATCCCCGCGCACGGCTGGCGCTCGGTGTTCGTCGCCGGCGCGGTCCTGCCGCTGATCCTGTTGGCCGTCCTGACCCGGCGGCTGCCCGAGTCCATCACCTACCTTCTGCGTCGCGGGGAGATTGACAGGGCGTACGCGTTCTGCCGCCGCATCGACATGACCCTGCCGACGGGGACCGCCCTGCCGATTGAGGCGGAGAGTGTCGCACCCGGCAAGCGAGCCAAGCTGGGCAAGGTTCTTTCCGGAGGAACGCTTCTCGGAACGATCCTGTTGTGGACAGTCTTCGCGATCAACCTGGCGATGTTCTACGGTCTCCAGAGCTGGATCCCGACCATCCTCGACGAGCGTGGCTACTCTGCCGGAACGCTGGCGACGGCGTCGTCTATGACCACGATCGGTGGCATCGTGGTCGCCTTCATCGTCGGGCCGGCCATGGACCGGCTGGGCGCGTACGGCGCGCTCGGCACGCTGTACCTCCTCGGCTGCGGCTTCCTCTTGCTGATGAGCGTGGCGCTGGGCGGCTCTGTCTGGTTCGTGTTGGTCGCAACCTTCCTGATCGGGTGCGCGGTCAGCGGCGGCCAGAAGAGCATCATCGCTCTCGCGGCGGTCTTCTATCCGGAGGAGGTGCGCTCGACAGGTGTCGGCTGGGCGCTCGGCATCGGCCGAGTGGGTGGGATCGTCGGCCCGCTCGTCCTGGGCGGCATGCTCTCCTCGGGCTGGAGCCCTGAGCAGCTCTTCCTTACTCTCGCGATCCCGTCTGCGCTGTGCGGGGTGATCGTTCTCTACCTCGGCCGACGCGCGAAGCAGTTGGACTGACCCCTTGGCATCGGGGCCGGGCCCACTTGTGGTCATCGCTCCGCCCGATGCGGGAGACCACTCCGAGGCCGCAGTGGGTGCTTCTATGGTTTTGTCACGCTGGCGCGTTGGAGGGTGCCGTCGCGGAGCATAGCGAAGAGGACGTCGCAGCGGCGGCGGGCGAGGGCGATGAGGGCCTGGTTGTGCCGTTTTGCCCTAGGCTCGTTTGCGGTCGCAGTGGGCCCGGGAGGGGCGATGGTTCAGGGATGCGATGGCGGAAAGGAACAGGGCGCGTTTGAGTCGCTTGTTCCGCTGCGTAGGGCGTGCTGAAGAGGGTGACCCTCCAGGAGTGCCTCGACCCGGCCAGCGATCTGGGCCCGCTGCCGTGTGAGGGCGGCGAGCTGCTCGGCCAGGATCGGGATCACGACCCCGGCAAGGGGAGGACAGGCAAAGCTCCAGCAGCCTGCTGGACATTCGACCGCCCGCTGCAAGCGGCAGGCCATGGACGGGAAGCATCGGTGCGGCCCGACGTTGACGCAGTGCACGCAGCGGGTCCGGTGTGCGGTCCGGAACGGAGCGCCTCGTCCGAGGTCCCGGAGCTTCCACGCCACCGGCCCGCAGTGTCATCGGCAGCCTCGGCCGCGGGCACGGACCATCCCTGCCGTCCCCCACCCCGGCGCTCGAGGCGTGCACCGCCTCCTCGCTGGCAGCGCCGCGGGCACAGGTGACAGAAGACCCCCGGCCCGCTGAGTCCCATTGAGAGGCCGGGGGTCTTCGTCCGCTACCGTATCCTGCCGGACTGCTGCATGGTGGGGCCGGAGGGGGCCGCGGCGCTAGCCGACGACGATCTCCTCACTGTCGAAGAGGCCGTCCTCCTCGTCCCATACCTGTTCCTCGGGTCCGAAGTCGAAGTCCTGCGAGAGGTCCTGGCTCCTGGGAGGAGGGGCGGTGTCGCTGCGGTCGTCGTTGACCATGGCACTCCTTGACGTGCGGCGGCGTGGGGAATACGGCCGCGCATAATGGCTGCCGTGGCGTTCAGGACACCATGCCCCGGCACTGCCGTCAATGGACCGTCCGGGCGTCTGGACCCAGGCCCTGGGAGGATGGGCCCATGGCAGATGCCGTGCCGGGCGGGGATGCTGAGGCAGCGGTTCGACCTCGAGGGCAGCGTGCCGCCGATCTGGCGCACCTGCCCGCGGGCTATGCAGAATTGTCCGAGGCCTGAAGGCACGGGTCCCCGGTGCCCGGATCAATGTTCAGCCGCCGTCAACACCTTGCTGATCGGGCCCTGCTGGTCGCCCGGGCAGCGCCAGCGAGTCTGGGCCTGGGGGAGTGGCGTAATCAGAAGGCTCGACACCGACCTGACGGCGTTCGCTATGCCCCGCAAACGCGCGGATCCTTTACCCAGAGGCTCGCGATGTGCGGGACGAGCAGATGACGTGCTTTCAGCTCACGTGAGACCAATTCTCGGCTCGGGATGGCACCTTGGGGAGGGGAGTTCTGCCGCGGCCGCTCCCAGTCAGGGTCGCCTTCGGTGGTGGTCTGCAAGAGAGCGGAGCAATCGTCCAGCAGCCTGCTGGAGTATTGGGCGGCCCCGGAAGTCTGGGTCGGATCGGACATGAAGGGCCTTGCGCCTCGCCGGTCCGATTTGTGCAACGGCCTGTTGCACCGCTGACCGCAGGGCGCCAAGGGCCGAAGGTGAAAGCGGGGGCCGGCGCGGCACCCTCGGCGGTGTGGGCCCCTGCCTGCCTGACAGCGCAAACCAGCGTGCCCCGCATCGTGCCTCAATGCCCATCCCGTCCGCCCGTGGTAAGCGGACAACTGGTTCGGGCGGGGGGCGCTATTCGCTCGCCCACCTCAGGTCGAGCATGTGGAAGGCCTCCGCGATCACAGCGCTGCCGTGGTGGAGGTCCTCCATCCTGGTGTGGCGGAGCTTTGGGCTGACGTACGGGTCCCCTGGCCGCTCGAACAGTGCCCACAGGCGCAGGTCGTCTCCGTGGCGGGAGGCGAACGTGACGCCGTCGGCGTCGGTGGTCTCGTAGAGCCAGGTGGCAATCGCCTGGGTGAGCTGACGCGGACGGGCGTCCTTCAGCGCTGCGGCGTCGAAGTCCGCCAGGCCGAGGCGTAGGGCAAGGCCGATGAAGTGCGGGTAGAGCACGGCAACCGACCGGGAGTCGGTCACCGCGCAGTAGGTCCCGGCCAGGTCGGCCGAGGCCACGGCGCGGGCATCGAGCCATTCCCGGGGCACCGTCCCCGGGGCAATGGTCGGGTGCAGCACCCTGTCCTCATCGTCCTCGACGATCTCGTCCAGCTCGGCGGCGAGCCGGGCGTCACGCCGGAATCCCGCGAGCACCTCCAGCAGGCACGCCAGCAGGCTCGACCCGGCGTAGACCGTGCGGAAGTTGCCGTGGAGGTCGTCCCACCGGCCCGGGAACCGGCCGTCGGTCGCCCACTCCCAGCCGCTCCACGCCCATGGGTGCGGGGGGAAGCCGACGCGCCAGACCCGGGCGTCCGGACTCGATGTGGCCAGTCGCTGCTCGGGGCCCACCCGTCAGCCTGCCGCCGCGAACGCCCGGGCCGCGGCCAGGACCGCCTGGGCCGCGTCCTCGACCTGGCCTTCGCGCAGCAGCCGCGCCGGCGGCACGTCGTCCAGCTGCGGGTTCATGCCCTGGAACCAGGCCTGGACCACGGCCCTGGAGTCCCGCTCGGCCAGCAGGGCCGCCACGTGGTATGCGTGGCGCAGCCGGGTCATCACCTCGGCCGAGGGCTTCCGCTCGCCGTCGGCCCACTGCCGGACGGCGCGCGTCTCCTTCACCGAGCCGATGTAGGCCACGAGCTTCGCCCCGAGGATGTCCCGCAGGTCCCGGACCAGCTCGGCCTCGGGCAGCCGGATGGAATCCTGGTGCGCCTTCAGCCCGCCGCGGGCCCCTGCAACTGCCGTCATGCTCCCATGCTGCCATCAGCGCCCCGCGATATCAACAGCCCGATCACATGCTCAATCACATGTCCTATCAACTGGCAGCGAGACGTGTTGAAGGGGGACGAGTTAGGGCGTGGCGGTGGGGGCGGTTGATGAGAGTATCGGGCCATGACGTTCTTCGAGGGTCTGCCGGCTTCACCTGAACCTCGTCCTCGCCCGGCTCCGGCGCGGCCTGTGTGGGCGGGTCCTCCGGCGAATGAATTGCCGGTCGTCATCCATGCGGGGCAGTTCCTGCATCGCGGGCCGTCTTTGGTGATGGGCGTCCGATCACTGGAGGTCTATTCCACTGGGTGCTGCATCGAGATTGCCTGGGTCCTTCGGCGGGATGGCATGTCCGAGCATGAGTGGGGCGAACTCGGCTCAAGGGGATTCCGGATGCCGATGGGCGGCCGCTGGTCCTCCGAGTCGGGTCTGCTCTTCGGCATCGAATATGCCGATGGCCGCAAGGCGGTGATCGGCCATCCTCGCCCGGCCATGGTCGGAACCGAGCCTGCGGTCGCTGAACCGGTGCTGCTGCAGGCAGGCGGTGGAGGCGGAATGGGAACCGGCGACGAGTGGGTCAGCTCTTCGAGGCTGTGGCTGTGGCCGCTGCCCGAGCAGGGCGATCTCCGTCTCGTTGCGAGGTGGAACGACGCGGGCATGCCCGAAACGTCCATTGTTCTGGACGGGAACAGGATCGTGGCTGCCCTGGACGGCGTTCAGCCGTTCTGAGATGTGGCGCGCTTGCCTCGTCTCGTCGCGACGTACTGGCTGTAGGCAGCGGCGGAGTCGGTGGCGTGGCGTTCGATGGTGGCGGGTGAGTAGCCGAGCGTTTCGGCGATGATGGCCACGGGTGCGAGCCTGGTCAGCTCGTGGAGCGTGCCGAGTCGGGCGGCGCGGGCGCTGAAGACGGCTCGGAGGCGCTGCCGCAGGTGCGCGGAGCTGATGTGCCGTCCGGGGGAGAGGCCGCGGAAGACCCAGTTGCTGTTCGGGTGTGCCGCGGTGAGGCCGTTTCCCGGAGCTGAGGCGAGCTCGCGCCAGGGCGCGTCGAGCGGGGCCGGGAGGGCGATCTCGATGCCGCCGAGGCGGACGGTGACGAGCTCGTCGGTGACGGCGACGTCGTCCCAGGTCAGGGCGGCGACGCGTTCGATCTGCTGCCCGAAGACGATGACGAGGATGGCGACGGCGCGGTCCCGCGGGGACAGCAGGTCGCCCTGGATCACCTGCTGGACGGCTTCCTCCTGCTGGGAGGCGCTGAGCCTGGGGCTGGTTCCCCTCTTGTGCGGGGCCATCCTCAGCCCGGCCGGGGCTGTGTGGGTCCTGATGGCCCAGTTGAGGAATCGGTCCGCGACCTCCCGGGTGGTGGGGCCTTCTGCCTGCCATGCATCCAGGTGGGCCTGCTGGAGTTCGGCGAGGCGGGTTCCCCTGCCGGTGAGCCAGTTCAGGAAGTCGATGGCGACGGTGACGCTCTGCTTGCTGCGCAGGAATGTGCCGTGGCCGACTCCGTCCGCGTGGTTCATGCGGCGTTGGTGGTGCCAGCGGATGTAGCGGCGGACGAGCTCGCGGTTCTCCGGGTCGCCGACCCGTTCGAGGGCTTCCTTCGCCCAGTCGTCGTAGCGGGCGCGGAGTTCGTCGCGGCGTGGGAGGACGCCGTGTTCGACGAGCAGGCCCCGGACGTATTCGCGGGTGCGCGAGTCCGGCAGACCGTCGAAGGCCTCATGGCTGACCGAAGGGGCGACGGCGAGGCGGCGGAGGAACGCGCTGACGTGCTCCTGCCGGATCCAGGTCAGGCCGCTGTTGGCACGCTTCATCGACTTCAGCGCTGTCGCGAGCGGGACGAGCTCCGGGGAGACGGTCCCGCGTGTCGGGCGGGCGAGGAGGCCGTCGACCGTGTCGGCAAGGGTGCAGCTCCAGCAGCGGCCGCCGCTGTGGAGCTCGTCCTCGGCCCCGCAGGAGGTGCAGCCGACGTTCAGGCGGACCCCGGAGCAGTGCCGGCAGGCGGGGGCGCCGTCGACCAGCCCGGGCAGGATGCCTTCGTGGCCGCAGGCACAGGTGCCGCGGGTGCGCTTGGCCTGCTGGTAGCAGTAGCCGCAGACCCCGCCGTCGGGCCAGTTCGCGACGGTCTGGTGGTGCTGGCCGCAGCGGGAGCAGGGGACGGGCCAGCGGGTCGGGTCCTCGGCCTTGCGGGGCCTAGGCATCGTCCTCGGGTGGGATCAGGCGGATCCTGCGGGCGATGGGATCGCCGGGCTTGACCCCGATGTCCTCGGGCCTGCGCGGGGCGTTCGCCGTGGCGGCCGCGCGCATCTGGACGTAGGGCTCGAACAGATCGTTGGGGGTGCACTCGAGGATGTCGCAGAGGGCGGCGAAGGTGTGCGCGGGGATCCGCTCGGGGGTGCCGGTGACGAGCCGGTGGACCTGGGCGTTGGAGAGGTTGATCCCCCGGGCCCTGAGCAGGGGGAGGAGCTCGGTGGTCTTCCAGAGGTTCCGCTGGGCCATGAGCTTTCGGAGGTTCCAGTGGTAGCCGATGCGGCGCTGTTCGCTCATGCTCAGTTCCTGCCTTCGTTCTCCGGGCTGCCGATCCTGGCCGCGATCATGCGCTGGATGGTCCTGTGCTTGAAGTCGGACGAGACGGAAGTGTAGAGCGCAGTGGTCGAGGAGTAGCTGTGGCCGACCTGCTGCTGGACGAACAGCGGGTCGTATCCGGCCTCGATCAGGTGCGTGACGTACGAGTGGCGCAGCGCGTGCAGGGACAGCTCCTCGGGCAGGCCGGCCAGCTTCCGGACGGACTGGAAGGACCGGTCGAAGTTCCGTACCGCTGCAGAGGCCGAGCGCTCCGAGGGCCACAGGCTCTGGGAGCGCTCTGCAGTGGCAAACCTGCCTCGGCCCTCGGGGGAGAGCCAGAACCGGAGCAGGTCGACGACCCACTCGAACTCCGGGACGGTCAGCACGGTGCGGCGCCGCGGCCCGGAGCCCTTGGTTCCCTTGGCCCAGCGGACCTGGAGCGAGCCGAACGCCCCGAACGCAGGGACATGGAGATTCGGGCCGAAGTCGACGTCCTCGAGCATCGCCAGCTCGCGGCGGCGCAGCCCGTAGGCGTAGGCGACCTTGAACGCGACCGAGTCCCGCATCGCCGGCAGCCAGCGCTTGGAGCCCTTGGCGAACTCGGTGTCCACGACGTCGTCGGCGGCATCGAAGAACGACTGGAGCTCCGTCTTCGTGAACGCCCGCCGGCGCGGCGGCACGGCGTCGTCGGTGGTGTGCCTGGGTGAGTTCCACTCGAAGACGACCTGTGTCGGCACGTCCGCGAAGACCCGCTCGCACAGGGCTGCCCAGCCGTAGCGGGAGTCGGTCAGGTATGCGCAGAACGCCCGGATCGCACCGGCGTAGGAGCGCAGCGTCGACAGGCTCAGCGGCCGCGCGCCACCGCGCTGGTCGGAGAGGAAATCGTCCACGTGATGGGCCGACCAGCGCCACGGGTACTCGTTGGCATGGTCCCTGAAGCGCTCCACGGTCCGGCACGAGGACCTGATGAACGCCGTCGTCAGCCCGCGCGCGAGCATCTGCGCACGCCACCGGTCCAGCATCGCCTCGAACACCCGGTCCTCGGCACGCAGCAGCCCGACGTCCTGGTCCGTCAGGAAGTCTGGAATCCGTCCCGGCAGCAGCTCCACAGCCTGAACTGTACGCGAAAATCTCTCATCTAATGCGAGAAACCATTGCTGACCTGCGCCGACACAGCAGGCCGGCACCGACCCGGCCAGCTGCGGCACAAGGGCGAACCACCGGCTGACCTGCGACAACGCACGACGGCGCGGTGGGACGAGTCCTCGCACCTGTTTCAACTCGTCCTACTCGATGGCCGATAATCTACCTTACGTCACCTTTTAAGTACGACGTGGTTTAATACTACAATGGCTGCATGCCCACAGACCCTCCCCCGCCGCTGAGCCTGAGGATCCGCGAGCACGTCGCCGCGCTCATCGCCGACGGGGTCGAAGGCGGCAGGCTGCCCACCATGGGCGAGCTGCGCCGCCGCTTCGACGCGTCCACCGGTGCGGTCCAGCAGGCCCTCGGGCCGCTGAAGGCCAGCGGGCAGATCATCACGACCCGCGGCCCGTACGGCGGCCACTTCATCGGCCCCAAGGCCGCCGCCGAGCCCCGGAGCATCCTGAACGAGCTCAGGGCCCAGCTCGAGACCGCCTCGACGGCCCTGCAGACGGCAGCCGCCCTCCTCGGCGAGCTCGAGGACGAACGGCAGGCGCAGGCCTGACCTAGAAGAGGCACCAGGGTGCTCGGCGGCGCGGGGCGGGCTGGGCAGAGGAAAGCCCGCACAGCCGCAGAGCCAGGACCGATCTCAAGGCACCCGTGGAGGGCCCGGAAATGCCGGACCTCCAGGGGCCGGCGGGTTACCAGCCCGCCCGCTGAGAGCCAGCCAAGGGGACCACGGGCTCGCCGACGACCCTACCCCGCCGCCCGGACGCGGCCGATCACGGCGCGCCGCAGGGCCCCACGCGGTCAGGAGCCGGTGACGGTGCCCTGGTCGAGGGCGGCGGTGATGGCCTCGGGCGATGGGAGGGCGGCCTTCTCCTCGGCCGGGAGCGTGTCGTAGGTGTAGGC
>NZ_BAAGSN010000014.1:13645-21284 GCF_054782415.1 Sinomonas soli
TCGTTCTTGGACCCGCAGACCAGGATTCCCACGGTGGCGGCGTGGTGCGGCAGGCGGAGCATGCCGTCGACGGCGGCGACGTAGAAGTTCAGCTGCCCCAGGTGCTCGGGCCGGAACCTCTTGGACTTCAGCTCGACGACGACGTAGCGGCTGGACGGGATGTGGAACAGCAGCAGGTCGATGAAGTAGTCCTCGTCGCCTTCGATGCTGAGCCGGTACTGCCGTCCGACGAAAGCGAACCCTGGCCCGAACTCGGCCAGGGTCTGGGACATGCGCAGGGTCATGGCCTCCTCCATGGCCCGCTCGTCGGCCTCCTCGGTCAGGCCCAGGAAGTCCAGCACGAGCGGATCCTTGGCGACCTCCCGGGCCAGGTCGGTCCCCTCCCCCGGCAGGCGTGCCTCGAGGTTGTTCGGCGCGGCCCCGGCGCGGGCGTGGAGGCGGGTCAGGATGTGGTGCTCGAGCACTGTCCGGGACCAGCCGTTCTGGACCGCCTTGGCCGCGTACCAGTCCCGGGCCTGGCGGGAGTCGAGCTTGTCGAGGAGGACCGTGATGTGGCCCCACGGCAATTGGCCAACGGCCTGTTGGCCAATTGGGCCGGGACCGTCCCACACAGCAGCGAAGCTGCGCATGTACTTCAGGCTGGACAGCGAGAACCCCTTCATATGAGGGAACTCCGAGCGCAGGTCGGCGGCGAGGCGCTGAAGGACCTTGCTCCCCCACGGCGCTGCGGCCTGCCTGGCGATGATCGTCCGGCCGATCCCCCAGTACAGCTCGATCATGGCCGTGTTCACCACCCGCTGGGCATGGTGCTGGGCCGACCGCACCTGCTCCTTCACCGAAGAAAGGACCTCGGCATAACCGCCGGGGAGATCGATGTCGAGCTGCGCCATGGTGCCAGCCTAGGGGGAGCGCCCGGCGCTGTCCCACTCGTCCAGGCCCGTCTGGGCAATCGCGTGGGGCAGCCGCTGGCCCGGCCCGGCCGGCCCACACTCCACTGCGACAGTTGGGTCCCGCTCGACCGCCGTGGACGCCCGCCGCGAGCCTGCACCCGGAAGGCCTCCCTCGTCCTGCCCCTGCGCCTCAGGCCGTCCAATCAGAATCGTCAGCCGCCGATGCTCGACGCGTCCTGGCTTTGGCCAACAGGCTGTTGGCCAGATGGGCCCTGCTTCCGGCCTTAGTTCGGGACCGGGAGTCTCGGTCCACGCCAATAAAAGCTGCCGTTCACTCAGCCGAGAACAAGCTCAACGGTTCAGGAGGTGGAGGGCCCCGGAAGGGGCCAGGCCACCCGGCGGCAACTTACACCATTGTCATTCATCAGCTCTACACTGAAGTGAGCCCCGAATCTCTGCAAGAAGTAGGAGTAATCGGTCGGCCGACGACAGGCACGACGGGGGGGACAGAACGATGTCAAGGCTAACTGAGCTTCTCAGGCAAGCCCAGAAGATAGACCCACAGTTCGGTGCAGATCTCGAGGCGGAGATTGCCGCGCTGACCAAGCGTCGCTCGTTCGGTCTTGTCTTCGAACAGCATCAGCCAGAGGCCGTCGAACTTCCGGGCCGACCGGTCCGGCGTGGCGACAAGGTTCGGGTCCTGCCGAACCGCGGCGGCGCCGGGTCCGTCGATCATCGGCTCTGGCGCGTGGATCGGGTCGAGAGAGCAGAGGGACAGCGCCTTGCTCACTTGGTCGAACTCAACGCAAATGAGCCCGAGACCCGGGTAGTGATCGACGACGCGATCGTAGTGGTCGCGGAGTTCCGCGACCGGATCTACCCCGGTCTCGTCGAGATAGACCGCGCCGAGAACACGGAGGGCCAGCCCTTCCATACAGTGATCAATGCCGAGAACTTCCATGCTCTCGAGATGCTGACGTACACCCACCAGGAGTCGATCGACGTCATCTACATCGACCCGCCCTACAACACCGGCGGCAAGTTTGCGTGGCTGTACAACGACGACTTCGTGGACACCGATGACGACTACCGGCACTCGAAGTGGCTGGCGTTCATGGAACGCCGCTTGCAGCTCGCGCGCGAGTTGCTGAAGCCCAGCGGTGCGATCATGGTCTCGATCGGTGATGACGAGCAGCATCGGCTGCGGATGCTCATGGAGCAGATCTTCGGTGTCGAGAACCATGTCGCGCAACTGGCGGTCGAGATGTCCACGACATCAGGGCCCAAGACCACAAACGCCCAGCAGGGAACCATCGTCAAGAATGTCGAGTACGTCCTGATCTACAGGAAGTCGGCAGCCTTCGATACAGAGGTCCGGCACACCCCGCTCTACGACGGCATCGAGAAATGGGATGCGAATTATCCGTTGTGGCTGAATGATGACGGCACCACGGAGTCGCTGTACCAGCGGCTCGACGAGGAGCCGGCCGTTCGCAAGGATATCGAGCGGTTGGAGCTGATTCGTGCAATCGGGCACCCGCCAGGGGACATTCATCGGCGCCCCCGGCATGGACCTCCTCCTTGCAGCATCGGAACCTGCGCGCAAGTTCATCCTTCAAAACCTCCATCGCATCGGCCGAACCGACACCCCGCCAGTGTCGGGCAAGACAGTCGACGTGCCCGTGGGACGTTGGGTCGAACACCAGACGGACGGAAGGACCTATCGGCTCACACGGTCCGGCAAAGGTAAGGTCTGGCAGATCTACACCCTTGATCGGAACTTCCGTCTCTCTGACGACTACATCCCTCGATTTGGCCGCACCGTGATTCGGGGTGACCTCTGGAGGGGATTCCACTCGGACATGGGTCACGTTTCGAACGAAGGCGGCATCGGATTCGCCAACGGCAAGAAGCCGATCCGCCTCATACGGCAGCTAGTCAAATGGGCGAACAATTCTCCCGACGCCGTGATCCTCGACTTCTTCGCAGGGTCGGGAACGACCGCCCACGCGATAGCCGCGATGAACGCGGAAGATGGAGGGAACCGCCGCGCAATCATCGTCACAAACAACGAGTTGAGCAAAGGCGACCGACAGGCGGCTGCGGCCGCCGGACACCGGCCTGGCGATCCTGAATGGGAGGCGCGAGGGGTCTTCGAGTCCAAGACGAAGCCTCGGCTCCGAAACGCCTTCGAGGAGACCTCCGCCAATGCGATGTTCTTCAACCTCACCTACGAGGCTCCCCTCTCGGTGCGGCACCACCGAGCCTTCGAGCGGATCGCTCCGATGCTGTGGTTGCGGGCGGGCGCCCGCGGTCGGATCATCACCGATTTAGGTGAGGGCGGCTGGGACATCGCCGAAGCGTACGGCGTGCTGGCGAACCTCGACCAGGCGCACGAGTTCACCTCAGCGATCGCCAAGGCCGACCGGATCGGCCATGCCTTCATCGTTACCGACGATGACTCCGCGTTCCAGATGGTGTGCCGCGAGCTGCCCGAAACCGTGCTCCCGATCCGCCTCTATGAGAGCTACCTCCAGAACTTCGAGATCAACACCGGAAGGACCCTGTAGTGCGGTACACGCTGAAGGACTACCAGATCGGGGCCGTCCGTGACGTCCTCAAAAATCTGGAACGCGCACGCGATTCGTACCGCCGCTACGACGCCAGATCGCAGTTCTCCCTGGCAGCGACGACCGGTGCCGGCAAGACGGTGATGGCGGCAGCCGTCATCGAGGCCCTCTTCTTCGGGAACGACGAGTTCGACTTCGCTGCTGATCCCGGCGCAGTGGTCCTGTGGTTCTCCGACGACCCCGCGCTCAATGACCAGAGCCGCGCTCGGATCAAGGCAGCGGCCAGCGAGCTCGACTACCGCCTCCAGGCCGTGCCGACCACCTTCGCCGAGGAATCCTTCCGGCCGGGGCTCGTATACTTCCTCAACACGCAGAAGCTCGCCAAGGGCACTCGCCTGGTCAAGGGTGTCTTCGACGAGCCCGAGGACGAGGACGGCCACAGCAGGCTCCCCGGGCTGGAGAGCAGGCCCGACACGGCGCAGACCTCGATCTACGACACGATCACCAACACCATCGCCAACCCAGACCTCACCCTGTACCTGATTCTCGACGAGGCGCACCGAGGCATGGGCACCCGCGTGACCGATCGGTCCACGATCGTCCAGCGGCTCATCAACGGCCAGGGATCCGTGCCGTCGATGCCGGTCGTATTCGGCATCTCGGCGACGGTCGAGCTCTTCGAAAACGCCATGAAGGGCTCTAAGGACCGTGATGCGCTTCCGTCGGTGCAGGTCGACCCTGCGCTCGTCCAAGCCTCGGGCCTGCTCAAGGACGACATATCGCTGTCCATCCCCGCGGAGAAGGGATCGTTCGACACCGTCCTGCTCACCCGGGCTGTGGAGAAGATACGGGCTTCGTCAGCAGCTTGGGCAGATTACGCAATCGCACAGGGCGACGCCGAGGCAGTACAGCCCCTCCTTGTCGTCCAGCTGGACGACAAGCCATCCCAAGAGACGCTCGTACGAGCCCTCGACACCATACACGCCGCATGGCCGGATCTGCCGTTCGACGCCGTCGCCAACGTCTTCGGTGACCACGAAGGCAAAGCCCACCCTGACCTGAGCGTCGGCAAGCAGCTCGTCCCGTACATCGAGCCCCAGCGCGTCCAGGACGACAAGCACGTCAGGGTGCTGCTGGCCAAGAACGCGATCTCGACCGGGTGGGACTGCCCGCGGGCCGAGGTGCTCGTGTCATTCCGGCCGGCCAAGGCCCCGACCCACATAACCCAGTTGCTGGGTCGAATGATGCGTACACCCCTAGCCCGCCGCATCCCTGGCAACGAGCTGCTGAACTCCGTCAGCTGCCTCCTGCCGAGGTTCGACCGCAAGACGGCGACCGAGGTCGCCCAGCTGCTGATGCGTGGTGCCACCAGCAAGGACGGCGAGTACGGTGACGACGCTGGAGGCGGCAAGGGCCGTCGCGTGCTGTTCGACCCGATTGCTCTCCACCCAAACGAGGCCGTCGACCAAGAAGTCTGGGCCGGCTTCGCTGCCCTCCCGTCCGTGACGATCCCAAAGAAAGACGTCAAGCCGATCCGCCGCCTCACCGCTCTGGCTACAGCGCTGTCAAAGGACCAGCTGGTCGACGAGGCGGTCAACCGGGCCCATGCTCATCTGCACGCAGTGCTTGACGGCCGGGCGATCCAATACAAGGACAAGGTCGCCGCGGCCCGCGAGGATGTCCTGACGATGGAGGGCGAAGAGGTCCGCGGCCGCGTCGGCGGCGAACTGTCCTACAAGGCGTTCGCAGTGAGCGCTGACCCCCGCGCGATCGAGGACTACTACAGAGCCGCAGCCCGAGTCCTGAGCCCAGCGCTCTGCTCGACCTACATCGATCACCTCGTCGGCGAGGACGGCGAAGAGGACGATCTGCTCGAAGCGCACATCGCCGTGGCGTCGCTGGGACGGGTTCCCGAGATCGCGCAGGCGGTCGAGTACGAGTCCGATGGGCTCGCCAAGACCTGGCTGACACAGTCCCGCGTGGCCAGGAAGAGCCTCCCCGACGAGCGCCAGGCCGAGTACGACGTGCTCGAGGCGATGTCGACGACTCCCGAGCCCATCGCCATCGTCGTACCGACCGTCACCCAGACCGACACCAAGGTCCGCAGTGCCGACGGCTCGGAGGAGGATCTCCCGGTCTATGACATGCACCTGATGTCCACCGAGGACGGCAAGGTCCCGATGCACTTCACCAGCCGGTGGGAGATCGAGGTCCTGACGGCGGAAGCGGGCCGTCCCGGGTTCCGAGGCTGGTACAGAAACCCCGACCGAGCCACGAAGGACTCGCTGGCGATCGCGTACAAGGACGAGCTGGGGGACTGGCATGCGCTCAGACCCGACTTCATCTTCTTCGGGACGTCGCACAGCGGCCAGATCGTGGCGGACCTCGTGGACCCGCATGGACACCACCTGTCCGATGCCCTGCCGAAGCTGCGAGGATTCGCCGACTACGCCGAACGGTTCGCAGCCGATTTCCGACGCATCGAGTCGGTCGCCGAGACCGGCAGCAAACTCCGCGTCCTGGACCTCACGAAGGCGTCGGTCCGCCAGGCTATCCGTGACGCGCGGAGCGCCAAGGCTCTGTACGAGTCGGACCTCGCCAGTGACTACTGACTCAGACGCAGCCCAGCGCGCAGCGATCCATGACGAGGCGTCGCGCATCCACGAGAGCGCGGTCTTTTCCGCTCAGGGCCAATTTGAGGCCGCCAAGGCGTGGCGTGTCGGGCACTGGGTGCTCGGGGGCGTCACGGCCGTGATCAGCGCGCTCTCGGCAGTGCTGACGTTCGCGAGCGACGCCCAGGTCATCAGCGGGGCACTGGCGGTGGTCGCGGCACTTGCGGCTGCTGTGCTCACCACCAGCCGGCCGGACAGGCTCGCCGAGCGCGCAGTGGGTCGGGGCAATGACTACACTGCGCTACGGAATGACGCTCGGAGGCTGCTCCACGTGCAGGTCCCCCACGATCCGATCCCCGCTCTTCGGAAAGCCCTCGACAGCCTCGCCGGACGTGCGTCCGAGCTGGACCACGCAGCGGATCCGATCCCTCAGTTCGCCTACAAGGCGGCCAAGCGCAACGTCGAGAGCGACGGCGGGCAGACATTCAGGGCAGATGTGCCATGACCGCAACGGCGAACTCCAACCTCGAGTCGCTGATCAGGGCGATGACGCCTGACGAGGCGAAGCGCATGAGTGCGGCCCGACACCGCAAGGAGCTCGAGGACTGGCTCACCTCCGATATTGCGATCGTCCGCATGCGCGAGACAGGCTCCTGGCATCACGGGACCGCACTCGACGTCTTCAGCGACGTCGACTACTTCATCACAATGTCTGGTCCGCGTCCGGCATCTTCTTCATCCGCGCTCGAGACACTACGGGCGTCTCTGTCGCGCGGGGTCAGCGGAGCGCGGGTCTCGGTGGACCGTCCGGCGGTCCGGCTCCACTACTTCGACGGCGGCCCAGACGTGGAGATCACTCCGGCGTACTACCAGGACACCGACGACTATGACATCCCAGACCCTGACGGCGCGGGCTGGATCCGCAGCAACCCGGCCGTGCACCTCGCGTACGTGAATAAGGCGCAACACGATACCGACGGCCGCGCAAAGAATCTGATCCGGCTAGTCAAGACATGGCGGGCGTTCAATCGCGTTCCGCTGTCCTGCTTCTACCTAGAGATGCGTACCGCCTACTATGCGCTGGCCCACACGCCGATCATCTACGACTGGGACCTTCGCGACTTCTTCAAGTCACTAGAGGCCAATGGCTTGCGCGATATGAACGATCCCACGAACTACGGGCGTCGGATCAGCACGGGTGCTGTATCGCTGGCAGACTCGATCGGTGCGAAGTACGCGGTGGAGAAGGCCGCGAGGCTCGCCCATCTGGCGCGTGAGGCGGCCGAGGCCGAAAACCATTCCGCCGCGATCGCCTACCACCTCCAGCTCTTCAATGTTCAGCAGTGAGATCGAGGCAACTAACGCACCCCAGCCCACCTTGGTCCAACGGCAACCCTGCTGGCCGTCGCGGCGGTCCTCGCCGATACCTCTGACAGACTGACCGGCCTGAGATCGCGACCCGCTCGCCCGGCTCCGGATGGAGGGCCCGAGCGAGGCTAGCGGCTCATGCCCTTCTGCGGGAGTTTGGTCTGGCCGTGGGCTCGGCGGGTCTTGCGGGCCTTGGGGC
>NZ_BAAGSN010000015.1:0-8422 GCF_054782415.1 Sinomonas soli
AACAACCAGACCAACCAACCGGCCAGGCCCTCCCGGAGCAACAAGATTCAATCCTACCCGATCCGATTTCTTTTTCCAAATCCCGCTTCCGGGAGAGGATCGAGAAATTCGAACCAGAATTCCGCTTTCGAGGCGCACGCGGACGCGCACCATTTCGGCGGAATTCCTAGGGGTTTGGCCGCCCTGTTCGGTCTGCGATCAGTTCGCAGCCGCTCCGGCGACTCAGAAAACATTACCGGCTCGGCGCGGTTCGGCCAAATCGGGGGGCTGCGCCCTTGGCCACTCAGGACTGACCGCTGGGAGCGGAACGGTCCACGGGCCGGAGCCCCTGGCGCATACCCCGGGTGGGTACTTGACCTATACCCCTGCCGGGTATAGCTTCGGGGCCATGGACGAGATCATCCACGCTCCCGGGCACCAGCATGCCGGGCCTCCCTATGGCTACACCGCGGACAAGGACGCCTACCTGAGGCGCCTGAGGCGCATCGAGGGCCAGGTCCGCGGGATCGCCCGCATGGTGGAGGAGGACAAGTACTGCATCGACATCCTCACCCAGGTCGCGGCCGTCACCAAGGCACTCCACGCGGTCAGCCTCGGCCTCGTCGAGGAGCACATCGGGCACTGCGTCGTCGGCGCCGCGAACGTGGCGGACCCCGGGCGGCGGGCCGAGGAGATCGATTCCAAGGTCAAGGAGGCCACCGAGGCCATCGGGCGGCTGCTGCGGTAGCGGCTGCGGGGCCCGTCCCACTGCCCCGGCCTACGCTGGGCAGCACCACACCGAGAGCACGAACCAGAGGAGAGCACCATGAGCCACTTCACCACCACCGTGCACGTCGACGGCATGACCTGCGGCCACTGCGTCAGCTCGGTCACCGAGGAGATCGAGTCGATCGACGGTGTCGAGGACGTCTCGGTCGACCTCAACGCCGGCGGCGTCTCGGAAGTGACGATCCAGTCGGACCGCAGGCTCAAGCACGAGTCCATCAGCGAAGCGGTCGCCGAGGCGGGCTACGTCGTCGTCGACAACGACGCGTAGGTCCATGGAACTGCAACGCTCCGGGCAGCTCCCCCGCATCGTCGAGCTCGACATCGGGGGCATGACGTGCGCCTCCTGCGTGAACAGGGTCGAACGGAAGCTGGGGAAGATCGAGGGCGTCCACGCCTCGGTGAACCTCCCCCTCGAGTCCGCCCGCGTCGAGGTTCCCGTCGGCGTCAGCAACGAGCAGCTGATCACGACCGTGGCCGCCGCAGGCTATACCGCGAAGGTCAAGGCCCAGCCCCGCCCCGGTGCCGTCCCCCCGGAGGGCGAGGCCGCGCCGTCGTCCGCGGAGGCCGACGAGGCGCCCGCGCCCACGCTGCTGCCGCGGCTCGTGGTCGGGGCGGTGCTCGCCGTCCCGGTGGTCCTGATCTCGATGGTCCCGGCTGCCCACTTCCCCCACTGGGGCTGGTGGGCTGCGGCCCTGACCCTGCCGGTCGTCACCTGGGCGGCCTGGCCGTTCCACCGCGCGGCCGCGATCAATGCCCGCCATGGCGGCTCCACCATGGACACCCTCGTCTCCCTCGGGGTGACGGCCGCGTACGTCTACTCGCTCGTCCAGCTGCTGGCCGACCCGGGTCTGACCGCGGACCCCGCGATGGAGATGTCCGGCGGGGCGCTCTACTTCGAGACGGCCGCCGTCGTGACGACCTTCCTCCTCCTCGGCCGCTGGCTCGAGGCGCGGGCCAGGTCCCGGGCGGGCAACGCCCTGCGCGCGCTGCTGGACCGTGGAGCCAAGCGCGCCACCCTCCTGCGCGGCGGCGTCGAGACGGAGGTCCCGGCGGAGCAGCTCGTGCCCGGGGACCTGTTCGTGGTCCGACCCGGGGAGAAGATCGCCACCGACGGGGTGGTCCGCGAGGGCGCCTCCGCCGTCGATGCCTCGCTGCTGACCGGTGAGTCCGTCCCGGTCGAGGTCACCGAGGGCAGCCGTGTCACCGGCGCCACCGTCAACACCTCGGGCCGGCTCGTGGTCGAGGCCACCCGCGTGGGCTCGGACACGACGCTCGCAGCGATGGCGAGGCTCGTGTCCGAGGCGCAGACGAGCAAGGCCCCGATCGCTCGACTCGCCGACCGGATCAGCGCCGTGTTCGTGCCGGTGGTCCTCGCGGTCACGGCCGTCACCTTCATCCTGTGGCTCGTGCTCGGCGGCGCGCTGCCCGCCGCATTCACCGCCGCCGTCGCCGTGCTCGTGATCGCCTGCCCGTGCGCCCTCGGGCTCGCGACCCCCATTGGGCTGCTCGCCGGCAGCGGACGGGGCTCGCAGCTCGGCATCCTGATCCGCGGCGCCCACATCCTCGAGGACACCCGCGCCGTCGACACGATCGTGCTCGACAAGACCGGGACCGTGACCACCGGGCGGCTGTCCGTCGACACGATCGACGCCCTCGGGACTCTCGACCGCGCCGCGCTGCTCCGGCTCGCCGGGGCCGTCGAGTCGGCGAGCGAGCATCCCCTCGCCCTCGCCATCACCGCGGCGGCGCGCCAGGCGCACGACGACGGCTCCCTGCCCGCCGTCGTCGGCTTCCGTTCCGCGCCGGGAGGCGGCGTAGAGGGCACTGTGGAAAGGCGCCGCGTGCTCGTGGGCCGGACCGACTGGGTGGCGGACCAGCTCGGCTCCGCGCCCGACGAGGGGGCGGACGCCAGGTTCGCGGAGCGCGAGGAGGCGGGAGCGACCGCGGTGTGGGTCGCCGTCGACGGCGTCCCGGCCGGCATCGTGGCGCTGCGCGACTCGGTGAAGCCGGGCTCGGCCGCGGGGATCGGCAGGCTTCGGGCGCTGGGCCTGCGGCCGGTGCTCGTCACAGGGGACAATGCGGCCGTCGCCGCCCGGGTCGCCGGGGAGGTGGGCATCGCCGCGGAGGACGTGCAGGCGGGGGTCCGCCCCGAGGGCAAGGTCGAGGCGGTCAGGCGGCTCCAGTCCCGCGGGGCCCGCGTGGCCATGGCCGGCGACGGTGTGAACGACGCGCCCGCGCTCGCGCAGGCCGATCTTGGAATCGCGATGGGCTCGGGCACGGACGTGGCCCGGGAGGCAGCGGACCTGACCGTGATGGGCGACGACCTGAATCAGGTGGCTGCGGCGATCGCCCTGTCCCGCAGGACGCTTGCGATCGTCAGGCAGAACCTGTTCTGGGCGTTCTTCTACAACACCGTCGGCATCCCGGTCGCGGCGCTCGGGCTGCTCAACCCGATGATCGCCGGCGCGGCCATGGCCGCGAGCTCGGTCCTGGTCGTGGCCAACTCGCTGCGGCTCACGCGATTCACCCCCTAACTTCTCCCCCGTTTCGGGTACGCATCTCGACGCAGATACGCCGTTTCGGGTACGCGCCGGCGTACCCGAAACCGTGAAAGGGCGACGAGATGCGTACCCGAAAGCGAAAGGGGTGGGGGGTCAGGCGGGGCGGTTGACGGCCGGCAGCGGGCCTGTGGCGAGGTCCGCCGCCGGCAGGGCCTCCGGTGCGGAGTCGGGGACCACGGCGGCGGCCGGGGCACGAAGCTCGTCCATGCGCACCATGATCACCCCGGCCACGATGAGCGCGCCGCCCACGAACTGCACCGGGCCCGGGACGTCGCCGATCATGATCCACGAGGCGACGACCGAGAAGAGCACCTCGGTGAGCGAGACGAAGCTCGCGACCTTCGAGCCGAGCCGCTGGGTGCCGATGATCCCGAAGGTGTAGGCGAGCACCGCGGCGACGAGCGTGATCCCCGCCAGCGGGACCACCCAGCTGACCTCGCCGCCCAGGAGCTGGACGGTGCCGAAGGTCGCCCCGAGCGGCAGCAGCCCGACGAGGGCCAGCACGCCGATCGTGAGGGCGCCGGAGACCATCCCGCCGGCCACGGTCACGAGGGGCGGCAGGACGCCGTCGGACTTCGCGGAGAGGACGAAGTAGACGGCGAGGCAGACCGCCGCCGCGACGCCCCACAGCACCCCGACCGGATCGACGTGCTGGGCGCTCATGAGGTCCAGGACCAGCACGAGCCCGAGCATCGCCGTCACGGTCCCGAGGATGGTCAGGGTTCCCGGGCGGTGCCGCGTGCGCAGCCAGGCCCAGCCCACGAGGATGATCGGGGCGAGGTATTCGAGCATCAGCGCCACCGGCGGGCTCATGCGCGCAACGGCATTGAAGTAGAAGAACTGGCACAGCGCGATGGCGATCGCGCCGTAGGCCGCCATGAGGGCCACTCCACCCCGCAGCCGCGACCACTGGCCGCGCATCATCCACACCGCGGGGACCGCCATCACGAGGGCGGCGAGCCCGACCCGGCCGCCGACCACAGCGCCGGGAGTCCACCCGGCCTCGAGGAGCGACTTCCCGAGCGGTCCCGACACGCCGAACGTGGCGGCGGACAGCAGGGCGAAGACGAGGCCGGATGCGGAACGGTTCGCGGACAGCACGTGGCACCTCCCAGAGATCGTGTCATGAGTGAAGCAAGGGTATGGTGATGACAGTAGATCCCGATCCTGTCAGGAGTCAACGTGATCTTCGCCCATGACACCGAGGTGGCGCTGCGCAGCGTCGTCAACCTCGTCAACACGCTCGACCCCCTCGACGCCGTCGCCGGCGAGCACCTGGCCACCGGCGAGGACCTCGACCGCTTCCTGGTCGAGGAGCAGTTCACGGGCTCGCGGACGCATGACGCCGCGGAGCTGGCCGGCGTGCGGGCGCTCCGGTCGCGGCTGCGCACCCTCTGGGGCGCCGCGGAGGACGAGGCCGTGGACCTCGTCAACGCCCTGCTCAGGGAGGCCCGGGCCCTGCCCCAGCTCGTCAAGCACGACCACTGGGACTGGCACCTGCACGCCACGACCCCGCAGGCGCCGCTCCCGGACCGGATGGGCACCGAGGCGGCGATGGCGTTCGTCGACGTGATCCGCTCGAAGGAGCTCGACCGGCTGCGCGTCTGCGCGGCCGAGGACTGCGAGGCCGTGCTCATCGACCTGACGAAGAACCGCTCGAAGCGATACTGCGACACCGGGAACTGCGCCAACCGGTCGCACGTGCGCGCCTACCGGGAGCGCAAGGCGGCGAGCTGAGGAGTCAGGCCTCCCGGCCGGGCGCGTCGGGCGCCTCGCCGCCGTCGGCCTCGCGGCCAGGCTCAGCGGTGCCTTCGGCGCTGTCCGCGGGAGCGCCCTTGGCAGGACGCTTGGCGCGCTTGAGCCGGTCCTCGGAGCGCAGGTTGACGCCGTCGCCGCGGCCGAGGTGCTCCGCGTTCTCCTTGTAGCTCATGGAGAGCATCGCGGCCACGACGAGGCACACGATGAACGCGATGCCGGCGGCGCTGAATGCGAGGTCGAAGCGGAGGCCGTGGCCGGTCCCGCCGGAGCCGAAGATGAGCACCGTCACGAAGGCCACGGCGCCGAAGAATGCCGAGAACATGAGCGGGCCCTTGATCCCGACGCGGGGGCCGCGCGGTGTATCAGACATGGGCCCTCCTCAAGCGGCCGGGGAACGTGGGAGCTTCTACGGACAGTAGAAAGAACGTATCGATTCTAGGCCACGTCGGGCTGGGCGGCGGAATCGTGCCTCAGGCCCAAGCCGGCGATCAGGAGCAGGACGCCCGTGATGATGGCCGCGCCGCCGGCGACTCCGAGCAGCGCGTGGACGCCCAGGCCGGCGACGAAGGGCAGCAGCACGGCGGCTCCGAGGTGCACGGCGCCGGCGATGAGCTCGTCCCGCGCGAGCGGGCTCCGGCCCCGGCCGACGACCGCGGCGATCACGTCCGCGAGCCCCGTGAGTGCGAGGGCCACGGCACCGCCGACGGCGATGACGGCCGCCTCGGGTGCCGCGCCGAGACCGAGGCCGAGCGCCGCAGCGAGCCCGAAGCAGGCCGAGGAGGCCAGACGGATGGCGGCGGTGGGGCGGAGTGCGGGGTCCGCGGCGCGCCCCTCCTCGCGCAGCAGCCAGGCGCGGGCGGCAGCAAGCCCCACAAAGTAGGCGGCGAGGCACCAGGCGGCACCGGTGGCCGTCGGAGTCCCCCAGAAGGCGGTGACCGCCCCGAAGCAGAGCGCGACGAGCGCCCGGAGGATCACGGGGCCGGCCAGGGCACGCTGTTCAGAGGGAGCGGGGGCGCCCGAAGGCACGCCCGTGGGCTGGGTCGACGGGTTCTCGGGCACGGGCCAAGTCTAGCCAGCCGGCACGGGCCGCCCCGCCGCCGGCGCCAGCTAGTGCGCCCCGAGCACCATCCAGGCGTCGGCGCGCGACCTCAGGCCCAGGGTGAGTGCCCGCGCGAGCATGTAGCCGCCGGCGAACGCCGCCCAGAGCCACATGAGCCCTGCCGGGCCGCCCACCCCGGAGAGGCCCGCCCAGACGAGCAGGGGCGCGTAGACCACGAGGTTGAGCACGCCCGCCAGCGCGAGGTAGCGGGCGTCCCCGGCGCCGATCAGCACGCCGTCGAGGACGAACACGTAGCCGCACACGGGCTGGCTTGCGGCGAGCACGAGCAGGGCCGGCAGCAGCGCCTCGTGGACCTGCCGGTCCGGGGTGAAGATCCACCCGATCCACGGCGCGCAGGCCGCGAGCAGGGCCCCGGTGATGGCGCCGTAGACGAGGGACCACCGCACCATGGTCCGGGTGAGGGCCCGCGCCCGGGACCCATTCGCGGCGCCGAGCTCCTTGCCGATGAGGGCCTGGGCGGCAATGGCCAGCGCATCGAGCGCGAAGGCGAGGACATTGAAGAGCGTCATGGCCAGCTGGTGGGCGGCGAGGTTCGCGGGCCCCTGCTGGGCGGCGACGACGACGGCCGCGAAGATCGCCGCCCGGAGCGTGAGGGTGCGCAGCATGAGCCACGAGCCCACGTGGGCGGCGCCCAGGAGGCCTCGCCGGCTCGGTGCGAGGGCGACACCCTCGTGCCGCATGCGCCGCAGCACGATGCCCAGGTAGGCGGCGGCCATCCCCAGCTGGGCGATGCTGGTTCCGATGGCCGAGCCCGCGATCCCCCAGCCGAGGCCGTAGACGAACAGCAGGTTCAACAGGATGTTCCCCGTGAAACCGACGGTGGCGACGACCAGCGGGGTCCTCGTGTCCTGGAGCCCCCGCAGGGCGCCGGTGCCCGCGAAGACGAGCAGCATGCCCACGAGGCCGGGCATCGACCAGACCAGGTAGTCGACCGCATAGCCGCGCACCTCCGCCGGGCCCCCGAGGAGGCCGACCACCGCCGGGGCGGTGAGCCAGCCGAGCGCCGCGAGGGCGAGGCCGAGCAGCAGGGCCAGCCAGGCGCCGTCGCGCGCGGCGGACATGGCGTGGCCCATCTTCCCCGCGCCGAGGAAGCGCGCCACGGCGGGCCCGGTGCCGTAGGCGAGGAAGACCATCAGCCCCACGGCGGTCTGCAGCACGGTGGTCGCGATCCCGAGCCCGGCCAGCTCGGCGACACCGAGGTGCCCGACGATCGCGGAATCGGCGAGGAGGAAGAGCGGCTCGGCGATGAGGGCGAAGAAGGCAGGCACGGCGAGGCGCAGGATCTCGCGCGCCGTAGACCGCGGCGCCGCACCCTCGGCCCGCACGTGGACCCGTTCCTCCTGCTCCATGCGTCCCACTGTAGGCGGCGGGGCCGACAGGAGTGGGCCGCCGGCGCAGGCCGGGAGGGCCCCCCGAATCTGGCGGGCCCCGTACCCCGGTCCCATACTGATCGCATGTCAGGTGACTCAGCCTTCACGGGGTCCATCCCGGAGCTCTACGACACCGTCCTCGTGCCCATGGTCTTCCAGGACTTCGCGGACGACCTCGCTGCCGAGGTCGCGGCCGCCGACCCCGCGAGCGTGCTCGAGACCGCTGCCGGCACGGGGGTGGTCACGAGGACGCTCCACCGGGTCCTCCCCGGCGCCACGATCACCGCCACGGACCTCAACCCCGCCATGCTGGTCCGGGCCCACCACGTCCTCCCCGCCTCCGACTCCGTCCGGTGGCAGCAGGCCGACGCGCAGGAGCTCCCGTTCGAGGAGGGGGCCTTCGACGCGGTGGTGAGCCAGTTCGGGATCATGTTCTTCCCGGATCGGGTCCGGGCCTATGCGGAGGCGCGCCGCGTGCTCCGGCCGGGGGCCCGGATCACCGCGGCCGTCTGGGGCCCGCTCGAGGGCAACGAGGTGACCCTCCTCGTCGAACAGGCCCTCGCCGAGCTCTTCCCGGGCAGGACGCCGACGTTCTACCGCCGGGTGCCCTTCGGGTACACCGACCACGACCTCATCCGGGCCGAGCTCGAGGAGGCAGGCTTCTCGGACGTCGACGTCCGTACCGTCGGGCACGTCAGCGCCCCGACGTCCGCGCACGCGATCGCCCTGGCCCACTGCCAGGGAACGCCGCTCGCCAACGAGCTGCGCGAGGGATACGGGGACCCCGTGCAGATCACGGCGGACGTGGCGCGGGTGCTCGATGACCGGCTCGGCGGCCGGCCGTT
>NZ_BAAGSN010000015.1:8526-94809 GCF_054782415.1 Sinomonas soli
GAGGCGTTCCTCAGGCGCCGTGCCCGTGGGCCTCTGCGTCGACCTCCCTGGCCTCGGCATCCTCGGCCAGCACCGGCGGGCCGGCGGCCGCGGGGCCGCGGCGGCGGTACCGGAGGACGCCGATCGCGACCACGATGGCGGCGAGTGCCACCGACAGGATGAGCTCGTCGCGGGTGTCGTCGAGGAAGAGCATCCCCACGAGGAGCGCGACGATCGCCACGATCGAGGCCCAGGTCAGGTAGGGGAAGAGCCACATGCGGATCTCGAGCTTCGTGCCGGCGGCGTCGGCCCGGCGGCGCAGGATCAGCTGGGAGGCGGCGATGACGAGCCACACGAACAGTGCGATCGCGCCCGAGGTGTTGACCAGGAACAGGAAGACCGTGTCCGGCCACAGGTAGTTCAGGCCCACGGTGACGAAGCCGACCACCGTCGAGACGAGCACCGCGCGGACCGGGACGCCCCGGGTGGAGATGCGGGACCACGACGACGGCGCGTCGCCGCGGGTCGAGAGCGAGAAGATCATCCGGCTGGCCGTGTACAGGCCCGAGTTGAGGCACGAGAGGACCGAGGTGAGCACGACGATGTCCATGATGGTGCCCGCGCCGGGGACGCCGAACCGCTCGATCACGGCCACGTACGGGCTCTTGGCCACGGATGCGTCGTCCCAGGGCAGGAGGGTCACGACGATCGCCATCGAGCCGATGTAGAACACGAGGATGCGCCAGACCGTCGAGTTGACGGCCTTGCGGACCGCGGTCACCGGATCGGCGGACTCCCCCGCCGCGATCGTGGCGATCTCGGCGCCGAAGAAGGAGAACACGACGACGAGGATGCCCGCCAGGACCGCGCTGCCGCCGTTGGGCATGAGGCCCCCGTGACCGAGGAGATTGGTGGTGCCGGGCGCGGGGAGGCCGGGGATGAGGCCGAAGATCGCGGCGATGCCGGCGATGAGGAACAGGATGATCGCGGTGACCTTGACCGAGGCGAACCAGAACTCGAACTCACCGTAGGACTTCACGCTCCACACATTGGTGAGCGTGAGCGCGACCATGAGCACGAGCGCCCAGATCCACTGGTCGATGCCGGGGAGCCAGCGGTGCATGATGGCCGCCCCCGCGGTGGCCTCGATGCCGAGGACGATGATCCAGAACCACGCGTAGAGCCAGCCGATGCTGAAGCCGGCCCAGCGGCCGAGCGCCTTGTCCGCGTACGCCGAGAAGGAGCCGGTCTCGGGGTTCGCCGCGGCCATCTCGCCGAGCATGCGCATCACGAGGATGACGACGATGCCGGCGGCCGCATAGGCGAGGATGATCCCGGGGCCGGCCTGCTTGATCGCAGCGCCGGAGCCGACGAAGAGCCCGGCGCCGATGACACCGGCAATGGCGATCATCGACAGGTGTCGGGGCTTGAGGGTCTTGTGGAGTTCCGGTTGGGAAGCCATCAGGCTCACTTCCATCGTTAGGGTCAATGCCGGAATCAATGGTGGACCCATACCCGGAGGGTCTGCGCGGGCGATCGCACAGTCTTTGCTCCCGCGTGCAGGGTATCCGCCCAAAAGAGTTCACCTCTGGTCACCGAATGTTCTCCCAGGAGCTCCCCGAAACATCGTCGCAACGTAGGCGGCGCCACCATGACGGGTGATTCGGGACACGCCGGCGGCCGGAGGCACAGCGGACACACCCTGTCCTCTGGCGCGGGTAGCGTCGCGGGTATGGCTATCGCACGGTTCCCCAACGTTGTCATCGACTGCCCCGAGCCCGGCGCCCTTGCCCAGTTCTACGCGGGGCTCCTGGACTGGACGGTGGAGGAGTCATCCGCCGACTGGGCCCAGATACGGGCCGACTACGGCCAGTGCATCGCCTTCCAGGGCGTCCGGGACTACACGGCCCCGGAGTGGCCGGGCCAGGGGGTGCCGCAGCAGATGCACCTGGACGTCGTGGTCGACGACCTTGACGCCGCCGAGCAGGCCGTCCTCGCGCTGGGTGCCACCAAGCACTCGCACCAGCCGGGGACGTCATTCCGCGTCTTCCTCGACCCGGCCGGACACCCCTTCTGCCTCTGCCTCAGCTGAGCGTCCCGAGGGCGCGCACCGCTTCACGGCGCCGGCTCCCCACGGGCCGGGCCGGGGCGGGGCCCGCGGCGCCGTGCGCCTAGAAGCCGCCGCCCTCGCCGCCGGCGTCGGCGGCCATGTTGGCGAAGCGCGAGTAGTGGCCCTGGAAGGCGACCACGATGTCCTTGGTCGGGCCGTTGCGGTGCTTGGCGACGAGGATGTCCGCCTCGCCGGCGCGCGGCGACTCCTTGTTGTACACGTCCTCGCGGTGGAGCAGGATCACCATGTCCGCGTCCTGCTCGATCGAGCCCGACTCGCGCAGGTCCGAGACCATCGGGCGCTTGTCTGTGCGCTGCTCGGAGCCACGGTTGAGCTGGGACAGGGCGATGACGGGCACGCCGAGCTCTTTGGCCAGGAGCTTGAGGGCACGGGAGAACTCGGAGACCTCCTGCTGGCGGCTCTCGACCTTCTTGCCGCTGGACATGAGCTGGAGGTAGTCGAGGACCACGAGCTTGAGGTCGTGCTGCTGCTTGAGGCGGCGGCACTTGGCCCGGATTTCCATGAGGGACATGTTGGGCGAGTCGTCGATGAACAGCGGCGACTCGTTGAGGGGGCCGAGCACCGAGGCGATCTTGGCCCACTGGTCGTCGCGGAGCGTGCCGCGGCGGAGGTCCTGGAGCTGGATCGAGGCCTCGGCGCTCATGAGGCGCATGGCGATCTCGTTGCGGCCCATTTCGAGCGAGAAGAAGACGGTGGCCATCTTGTGCTTGATCGCGGCGGAGCGGGCGAAGTCGAGCGCGAAGGTCGACTTTCCCACGGCGGGCCGCGCCGCGATCACGATCATCTGGCCGGGGTGGAGCCCATGGGTGAGCTCGTCGAGCTCGTAGAACCCTGTCGGGACGCCGGTCATGCCGCCGCCGCGGTGGCCGGCCGCCTCGATCTCGTCCATGGCGCCCTCCATGACCTGGGAGAGCGGGACGTAGTCCTCGGCTGTGCGGCGCTCGGCCACGGCGTAGACCTCGGCCTGGGCCTGGTTGACGAGGTCCTCGACCTCACCGTCCTGGCCGTAGCCGAGCTGGACGATCTTCGTGCCGGCCCCGACAAGGCGGCGCAGCACGGCGCGTTCGGCGACGATCTCCGCGTAGTAGCCGGCGTTCGCGGCCGTGGGCACGGACTGGATGAGCTCGTGGAGGTACGCGGGGCCACCGACCCGGTTGATCTCGCCGCGCTTGGTCAGCTCATCCGAGACGGTCACGGCGTCCGCGGGCTCGCCGCGACCGTAGAGGTCGATGATGGCCTCGTAGATGGCCTCGTGCGCGGGGCGGTAGAAGTCGATGCCGCGCACCACCTCCACGACGTCCGCGATCGCGTCCTTCGAGAGCATCATCCCGCCGAGCACGGACTGCTCCGCCACGATGTCCTGCGGCGGAGTGCGCGCGGCGTCAGCGTCCCGGAAGGACGGTGCTGAATCGACGTGGGACGTGGACATGGGCAACACCTCGGGCCGCTGGCAATCGTTCCGGAGCCGGCCGTCGAGACCACGCCTCCGGAGGAACGTGCACACCGTATCGGGGCCCACCGACAGTCGTGAAGCTGGGTTTTCACCACCCCTGTGGACAACCTGTGGGAAAAGGACCCACAGGTGTTCACGAACCTGTGGATATCTGTGGACAACTTCTCATCGCTGCCAAAAAATGCCTTCTGACGTGGGAAAACTCTGTCGACAGCTTGTGGAACAAAGAAGTTTGTCCACAGGGACAATCCACAGCAGCACTCGGGGGGCCGGGTCGGCCGCATGCCCGCGCACACATGCATCAGGGCCTTATGTGGCCTGGGCCACATGCATCGGACCATTGGCGCGGGTCTATCCGTCCGGGGGCATGCTCGCGCGTCCTCGCAGCCGGATGACCGCAGGCACTACGCTGGAAGTGCACACTCCGCCACCCGAGAAGCCCGCATGCAAAACCTCCTGCCTCCGCTCCTGATCCTCCTCGTCGTCGCCGCCATCGTCGTCTTCGTGCTCCGTGCCGGCGCACGACGCAGCAGGGAATCCCTCGAGGGTGCCCTCTCCGGAGGGCCGGCCGCCGCGGCGGCGGCCTCCGCGCGACTGAACGAGGCGCAGCATCGGGCCGTCTACTCGCTCATCGCCCGCGGCCTCACGGTCCAGGCGATCGCTGCCTACCGCGAGGCCACGGGCTCCGGGCTCGTGGAGGCCCGCAACGCCGTCATCCTGCTCGACCGCTACCCCCAAGCCTTCCGCGCTGCCGCGCCCTCGCCGGAGGTCCATCCGGCACCTCAGGAGATCGCTGCACCTCGGGACCAGGCTGCGCCCGAGCAGGCGGCGCCGGAGGGGACCGCCGCGCCGGAGCAGCCCCCCGCCGTCGCGCGTCGCACCGCGGCCGAGGCGTCAGGGGAGCCGACGAGGAGCGCCCACGGCGCGCCGTCGGACGGGGGGACGCGCGCCCCAGATCCCGGCGAGAGCCGGCCCGAGCGGTTCCCCTACCGATACCGCGCCATCGTCAGCAACGGCCGGCAGACCCTCGAGGTTGCCTCCAACATGCTCAACGACGAGATCTACAACGAGATCAAGTCCCTGGCACGGATCGGGGACGCCGAGGACGCCGCGCAGATGCTGCACCGCCACTCGGACATCAGCATCGAGGACGCGCGCGCCTTCGTCGCGCTGCTGTGAGCTAGTCCGCGGCCTCCTGCGCGCCCTCGAGCGCGCGCAGCGCGTTCCCCCAGCACAGCGCGTCGAGGTCCTCCTGCGGCCAGCCCCGCTCGGCGAGGGCCGAGAGCACCGGGCCGTAGCCGGCCACGCCGTCCATGCCCCGGGGCAGGTCGGTGGTGCCGTCGAAGTCGCCGCCGAGGCCGAGGTGGCGGGGGCCCACGACGTCGCGGGCATGCTCGAGGTGGCGCACGACGTCGCCGACCGTCGCCTCGGGGGCGGGGTGGGACTCGAGCCACGCCGAGAACTCTGCGGCGGCCTGGGGGTCCTCCTCGGGGGCAACGTCGTGGAAGTCCACCGGCAGGCCGAGGGAGAGCCGCGTCTCCCGCACGGCGAGGGCATGCTCCCGGCAGGGTTCGGAGACGAATTTGGGCACGAAGGTGACCATGAGGACGCCGCCGTTGGCCGGGAGGCGTTCGAGGACGTGGTCGGACACGTTGCGGGGGTGGTCGCAGACGGCGCGGGTCGAAGAGTGGGAGAAGATCACGGGGGCGGCGGTCGCGTCCAGTGCGTCCTCCATGGTCCGCGGTGAGACGTGCGAGAGGTCCACGAGCATGCCGAGCCGGTTCATCTCGGCGACGACCTCGCGCCCGAACGCGGTCAGGCCGGTGTCGTGCCCGGCGGCCATCGCCTCGCCCGTGGCCGAGCAGGCCCAGGGGACGTCGTCGTTGTGCGTGAGGGTCATGTAGCCCACTCCCAGCTGCGCGAGTATCCGCAGCACGGCGAGTGAGCCCGCGATGCTGTGGCCGCCCTCCGCCCCCATGAGGGAGGCGATGCGGCCGCGTCGGGCGGCCTCCCGCACCTGATCGGCGGTGCGCGCCAGCTCGAACACGTCGGGGTGCGCGACGGCGATGCGGTGCACGCAGTCGATCTGCTCGAGGGTGGCGACGACCGATTCCGCCGGGCTCAGGGTCGAGGGGACGAAGACGGACCAGAACTGTGCGCCCACGCCGCCCTCGCGCAGCCGCGGGATGTCGGTGTGGAGCCGGGGCTGGCGCGTCCCGAGGGCGGCCGCGGCGACATCGTAGCCGAAGTCTTGGCGGAGCGCCCAGGGGAGGTCGTTGTGGCCGTCGAAGACCGGCGCGTGGCCGGGGGCTGGCTGCTGCATCCCGCCATCGTACGTCTGGGGGTCACCTCCTGGAGGGCACGTCGGGTGACCCCCAGGAGGTGACCCGGGGGAGATGACCCCTACGAGGTCCCCAGAAGGTGACGCTCAGGAGGTGCGGGGGACGGTGAGGTCGGCGAGGAGCTCCTCGAACGACCTGTCCTCCGGGCGCGTGGCCACCGCCGGGAGCGACCCGGAGCCCTCGGCGGACTTGGACGGCCGGGATGCGGCCACCTCGCGCACGAGCTCGGTGGCGGCGCGCTCGATGCGGGCTGTGAGGCCCGCCCCCTGGGCACCGTCCACGCCGCCCTGGCCCCAGTCGGTCGGGGCAGCGAACACGCCCGTGGGCACCGTCCGGGTGCGCAGGTAGCTGAAGAGCGGGCGCATCGCGAGGTCGAGCACCAGGCTGTGGCGGGCCGTGCCCCCGGTGGCCCCCAGGAGCACCGGCTTGCCCTCGAGGGAGCGCGGCTCGAGGACATCGATGAAGGACTTGAACAGGCCGCTGTAGCTGGCCGAGAAGACGGGGGTGACGGCGATGATGGCGTCGGCGCCCTCCACCGCGGCGATCGCCTCGGCGAGGCCCGGGGCCGCGTAGCCGGTCACGAAGTTGTTGGCGATGTCCACGGCGAGGTCGCGGAGCTCGAAGGTGGTGACCGCGGGCTCCATCCCGGCCGCCCGGCCCAGCCTCTCGGCCGCCGCGGACAGCTGGTCTGCGAGCAGACGGCTCGAGGAGGGGACGCCGAGGCCCGCGGAGATGACGACGATGGAGGTGGTGGCTGCCATGATCCTGCCTTGCTCTCGAAGTACATGCGTTTGCATCTACCCTCGGCAACCGGCTGGGCCCGTCCCGTATTCCCCGGGACCGCTTTCCCGGGCACCCCGCGCATGCGGAAGGCCCCCACCGCGCGAGCGGTGGGGGCCTTCTCAACCCGTCATGCCTGACGGCATGGGCCGGTGCTGCGACTACTTCGCGGCGACGACCTCGAGGTTGACCACGGCGGAGACCTCATCGTGCAGTCGCACGGAGACCTCGTACTTGCCGGTCGACTTGATGTGGCCGGGGATGACCACCTTGCGCTTGTCGATGGCGCCGAGGCCGGCAGCCTCGACAGCACCGGCCACGGCGTCAGGGCGGACGGTCCCGAACAGGCGACCTTCCTTGCCGGCCTTCACCTCGAGGCGCACCGGGGTGCCCGCGAGAGCGGCGGCCTGGGCCTGGGCGGCCTCGAGCGACTTGTGGGCACGGGCCTCGCGGGCAGCGCGGATCTGCTCGACCTGCTTCTCCCCACCCTTCGACCACGTGACCGCGAAGCCGCGCGGCAGCAGGTAGTTGCGCGCGTAGCCGTCCTTGACCTCGACGACGTCACCGGCGGAGCCGAGACCCGTCACCTCGTTCGTCAGAATGAGCTTTGCCATGAGATTGCTTCCCTTCTCAGCCGCGGCCAGCGCCGGAGTAGGGGAGCAGGGCGACCTCGCGGGCGTTCTTGATCGCCTGGGCGATCTTGCGCTGCTCCTGCACGGACACACCGGTCACCCGGCGGGCGCGGATCTTGCCGCGGTCCGAGATGAACTTGCGCAGCAGGGCGACATCCTTGTAGTCGATGACAGTGATGTCAGCGGCCTTCAAGGGGTTGGACTTTGGTTTCGGCTTACGGATTTCAGCCTTGGCCATCGTGGAGCTCCTTAGTCTCTGGAGCCCGTGGCATCAGCCACGGGATGGTTGTGATGTGTGATGTGGAAGGTGAGGGGATCAGAACGGGGGCTCGGAGTCGTTGCCCGTGCCCCAGCCGCCAGAGCTGCTGACGCCCGGGGTTGCCCACGGGTCATCCTGCTGCTGGCCACCGCCGCCGCCACCCCAGCTGCCGCCGGAGCCGCCACCCGGGTTCTGCGAACCCTGATTGCCGCCCCAGTTGCCCCCGGAGGAGCCGCCGCCGAAGTTCCCGCCCTGGCCGCCGCCGAAGTTGCCGCCCTGGCCGCCGGAGCGCTGGGTGCGGTTGACCTTCGCGGAGGCGTAGCGCAGGCTCGGGCCGATCTCGTCGACCTCGAGTTCGATGACGGTGCGCTTCTCGCCTTCCTTGGTTTCGTACGAACGGCTCTTCAGGCGGCCTGAGACGATCACGCGCATGCCCTTGGTGAGGGACTCGGCGACGTTCTCGGCAGCCTCGCGCCAGATCGACGCGCGGAGGAACAGGGTCTCCCCGTCCTTCCACTCGTTGGCCTGGCGGTCGAACGTGCGCGGGGTCGAGGCCACGGTGAAATTGGCCACGGCAGAGCCCGACGGCGTGAACCGCAGCTCGGGATCATTCGTCAGATTGCCGATCACCGTAATGGTGGTCTCGCCTGCCATGCTTCCTCCTGGTTCGTCCGACGCGTGCTGAAGATCGATGTACTTGAGGGAGTCACGCCAAGACTACTTGGCGGAAACCTTCTGGTCCTCGGGGCGGATGATCTTCGTGCGAAGGATCGTCTCGTTGAGGGAGAGCTGGCGGTCCAGCTCCTGGGCCGTGGCCGGCTCAGCGGTGAAGTTGACGACCGCGTAGATCGCCTCGTTCTTCTTCTTGATGTCGTACGCCAGACGGCGACGACCCCAGATGTCCACCTTGTCGATGGAGCCACCGCTGGTGGTGACCACAGAGAGGAACTTATCCAGCGACTGCTGGACCGTGCGCTCGTCGACCTCGGGGTCGATGAGGACCATCAGTTCGTAAGGACGCATGTGTGAACCCACCTCCTTCGGGCTAAGCGGTTGCGGTCTTTCCGCAACAGGAGGTTCATGTGCGCGCCCGTGCCCCGTCCCCCGCAGAGGGCGGGAGGTGGCGCACAGACTGCACAAGTCTACCCGATGCCGGCCCGTCCCCCGAGCCGGCCGGCACCCATCCCGCGATCCACGCTAGCGCCGCCCGCCCGGCGTCATCCGCGCGGCCGCCGCCATGTGGACGACACGCCGGAAGCGCGCCTGTGGAGGGACCGGCGGATTCCCGGACTCGGCTGCGAGGATCGGGCGTATGAAGCCAGATGCCGAGCTCACCCATCGGGCGCGAATTGCCCGCCGCCGCGTCTGGATCATGTTTGCCGCCGGAGCGGCCGTGGCCGTCCTCACCGGCATCTTCAGCTCGTGGTGGCACGCCCCGGCCGCCGGCTGGGGCGCGGCCGCCCTCATCTACGACGTCTGGGTGTGGGTGCGCATCGCCCCCATGAACACCGAGGAGACGCGCATCCACGCGCGCCAGGAGGACCCCCGCCGCAGCGCGCGCGACTTCCTGATCCTCAGTGCCAATGTCGCGGCGATCGTCGCCGTGGTGATCGTCATCGTCTCCGGCAACAACGCGAACGGCCCGGCGAAGGCCGCCCTGGCCTTCCTCGCCCTGACCGTCGTGGCGGCCTCGTGGCTGATGCTGCACACCATCTTCACCCTCCGCTACACGGAGCTGTACTACGCGACCCCCGAGGGCGGCATCGACTTCAACCAGGACGAGCCCCCGCAGTACACGGACATCGCCTACATGGCCTTCAGCCTCGGCATGACCTACCAGGTGTCCGACACGGCCATCAGGACCCGCGCCATCCGCACTGAGGCACTCAAGCACAGCCTCCTGGCCTACGTGTTCGCGACCCTGATCCTCGCGGCGACCATCAACCTCGTGATCGGCCTCGCGAGCTAGTCCCCGCGGGCCTCCCCGGCGGGACTCAGCCGGCGCGGACGAAGAACCGCTCCGCCGCACGGGCCAGCCGCCCCGGGTCCTGCACCCCGGCCAGCTCGCGGGCCGAGTGCATGGACAGCAGCGGGATGCCCACGTCCACCGTGCGGATGCCCAGACGGGTTGCGGTGAGCGGCCCGATCGTCGACCCGCACGGCACATCGTTGTTGGAGACGAACTCCTGGTAGGGCACCTCGGCCTCGCCGCACACCGCGGCCCAGAGCGCCGCGCCGGCGGCATCGGTGGCGTACCGCTGGTTCGCGTTGATCTTCAGCAGCGGCCCTCCATTCAGGAGGGGGTGGTTGGCCGGGTCGTGGCGCTCGGCATAGTTGGGGTGGACGGCGTGGCCGGCGTCGGCGGAGAGGTGCCACGACGCCGCGAACGCACGACGCCGCTCGGTCGCCGTCGCGCCGAGGGCGCCGCCGATGCGGGCCAGGACATCCTCGAGGAACGGGCCGGCCGCGCCCGAGCGGGACGATGACCCGACCTCCTCGTGGTCGAACGCGGCGAGGACGGCGATCGGGCCCTCCTCCCCCTGCTCCGGTCCCGAGGCCTCGGCGGCCTGCACGAGCGCCACGAGGCCCGCGTGCACGGAGGAGAGGTTGTCCAGTCGCGCCGAGGCGAAGAACTCGCCGTGGGCTCCGAAGACCGCCGGCTCCTGCGTGTCCGCGACCACGACGTCGAAGCCGCCCACCTGGTAGGGATCGACGCCGGCGGCCTCGGCGAGCACGCCGAGCAGGTCCTCGGCGGACGGGTCGCCGAGGCCCCAGACGGGGTTCATGTGCTGCTGCTTGCCGAGGGCGAGGCCCTCGTTGACTGCCCGGTCGAGGTGGATCGCGAGCTGGGGGAAGCGCAGGAGCGGGCCGGTCGCCGCGAGGTGCTGCTCGCCGTCGAGCGTCACGAGGCGGCCGGCGAGCCGCAGCTCCCGGTCGAGCCAGGAGTTGAGCAGCGGACCCCCGTACACCTCGACGCCGGCCTGCAGCCAGCCGAGCCGGCCCGTGGTGGGCCGGGGCTTGAGCTTGAAGGACGGCGAGTCGGTGTGCGCGCCGAGGATGCGGAACCCGGTGGTGGGGCCGGCGCCCTCGGGGACGATCCACGCGATGAGCGCACCGTCCCGGATGACGGCGTACTTCCCCGGCCCGGCCGGCCACTCGTCGGCCTCGGCAAGGACCGTGAAGCCCTCCGCGGCGAGCCGCCGCGCGCCCTCGGCGGCGGCATGGAAGCTCGACGGCGAGGCCATGACGAAGCGGCCGAGGTCCAGGGCGTGCGCAAGGGCGGCAGTAGGCATGGTGCGAGTCTAGCCAGCCGGGTTCCCGCGCCCGGCGGGAGCCGGCGGGCTCAGTCCTCCGCGGCGTAGCGGCGGACGAAGTTCGCCAGGATCTTCTGGGGCTCGCTTACCCGGGTGCCGCGGGCGCGCTCCTTGACCTGCTCGGCCTCGTGCGGCGGGAAGTAGCCCGAATGCCGGTACGCGTCGATGCGCCGCTCGAGGCCCGGCACGTCGAGCTCGGGGTGGAATTGGGTCGCGTAGAGGTTGCGGCGGAAGCGGAACATCTGCACCGGGCACGTGTCCGAGCCGGCGAGCAGGGCGGCGTGCGGCGGCAGCGTGCGGACGGCCTCCTTGTGCCCCACGAAGGCGTGGAAGGCCGGGTCGAGCCCAGCGCAGAGGGGATCGCGGAGGCCGACGGCGCTCAGCCTCACCTTGACGGGCCCGACGGGCTCGCCGAAGTGGCGGTCGATGACGGCGCCCATCTGGCTGCCGAGGAGCCCGACCCCGTAGCAGGCGCCGAGGAAGGGGAAGTCCGCCTCGACGATCCGGCGCAGCAGGACGCCGATCTCCTCCTCGACGCGGCGCTGGACCGGGCCCTTCTCCTCCCCCGGGTCCGAGGCGGTGAATGGGCTCCCGCCGAGGATCACCCCCGAGTAGTCGTCGAGCCTGATCTGCGGGAGTGGGCCGGCCTCGGCGCGGACGCGGTGCAGCTGCTCGGGCTCAAGGCCCGCGTAGGCGCAGAAGGCCCGGTACTCGTCGTCCGCCACCTCGTCGTGGTCACGGGATGCCAGCAGAAGAAAGGGCCTCATGACCATATTGTGGGCTCCCCGGGGCCCGCAGCGAAGCGGCGAACCGTGTCGCGGCGGTGAGGGCGAGGACGGTGAGGAGCGCCGCCGCGATGTGCGCGACCACGAGGAGGTGGAAATCCACGGGGGCTCCCTGGAGGGCGCCGGCAGGTGCGGCCGGGGACGAAGCTCCGTGGTGCGCGTGTCCCGTTGCGGGGAAGAGGGGTCCATCGGGCCCGGCAAGCGCCGTGAATGCAAGGTGGAGCGCCTGCTGGAGTGCCCCGCTGCCGATCGCGACCATCCACGGGGCCAGCGGGGCGCGGGCAGCCACGGAGGCGAGCAGGCTGACGAGCGCGACGAGCGCAACGAGTACCACCGCTGGAGGCGCGGCCGCGCCCGAGACGATGTGGGCCGCCAGCCCGAGACCCACCGCCGCCGGGCCGCCCACCAGTGCCGCTGCCGCCGACCTGCGACGTCCGCACAGCGATTCCGTGTCCATGTCCATGCACAGCATTCGGAGCGGGAAGGCCCGGCGGACGGCTTTCCGGCCCGGCCGCGAAGCGGGGCCAGCAGGAATTTACTGGATTGGATACGTAACTGAGAGTTTGCTGGCAATCCGGCCCGCACCCTTGTCGCTGCGCCCCCACGCTGCAAGTCTCGGTCCGTCGGTGTGACGAAACTTGTAAAGCAATGTGAACGCTGTCGTCTATCCGGCGTGACACCACGTTGTCCCCAACAGAAGGGCATGACATGAGGAAGCTCCTCACCGCAGCGGCAGCCGGTCTGCTGCTCGCGGGCGTCGCCGCGGCAGCTCCGGCGTCGGCAACCCCCGGGCCGAACCCGCACTCCGACCGCTCCATCCAGGTCTGCTCCACCCCGCGCGCGGGCGATGCCGCCTGCACTGCGCGCCAGGCCGCAGACCCGAACGGCAAGCCCGTCACGAGCAATGCTGCCCCGCCGGCCACGGCCCTCACCCCCGCCCAGCTCCAGAATGCGTACAAGCTCATGGGCACCTCCTCCGGTGGGCGGACGGTCGCGATCGTGGACGCCTACGGGTACCCGAACCTCGAGCGCGACCTCGGCGTCTACCGTTCCCAGTTCGGCCTTCCCGCCTGCACGTCCGCGAACGGCTGCCTGAGCGTGCGCAACCAGACCGGCGGCACGAGCCTGCCGCGGTTCGACCTCGGCTGGTCCCAGGAGCAGGCGCTCGATGTCGACGCCGTGTCCGCCGCGTGCCCCGACTGCAAGATCGCCGTCTTCCAGGCCAAGTCGGCCAGCTTCGCGGACCTCGGCGCGGCCGTGCAGACGGCGGCCAGGACCCCCGGCGTCGTTGCCATCTCCAACTCCTACGGCGGCTCGGACGCCTCCGACGCCACCTACGGGAAGTACTACAACTTCCCGGGGATCGCGGTCACCGCGAGCACCGGGGACAACGGCTACCAGGGCGGCTCCTACCCGGCCTCCTCGAGCTACGTGACCGCGGTCGGCGGGACGTCCCTGACGGCCGCCTCCACTGCGCGCGGCTGGACGGAGTCCGCGTGGAGCGGCGCCGGCTCCGGCTGCTCGACCTACAACGCCGCGCTCCCCGCGGCCGCACCGTTCAACACCGGATGCGCCAACCGCGCCATGGCCGACGTCTCGGCCGCGGCCGATCCGAACAACGGCGGCCTGGCCGTCTACTACCCGACCTCGAGCAGCGCCTCGACGTGGGGCCAGTTCGGCGGCACGAGCGAGGCCTCGCCGATCATCTCCTCGGTGTACGCCCTCAGCGGCAACACGGGCTCGGCGGCGACGGGCACCTACGCGAACTCGATCCCGTACGGCCACTCCTCGAGCCTGTTCGACGTGACGAGCGGATCGAACGGCACGTGCCCCACGTCGCAGTGGTGCACCGCGGGCGCCGGCTGGGACGGCCCCACGGGCCTCGGCACGCCGAACGGGGTGGGCGGCTTCTGACCGCCCTGCGTTGAGGGGTCACCTCCCTGCGCTGAGAGGTCATGTCCCCGCCGCGATCGGCAGGGACATGACCCCTCACGCTTGGGACATGACCCCTCAGCTGTCAGGGGCCGGACAGCGCAGCCGCTAGGCCGTCGCGGGGACGACGCCGGCCACGCGCCTCGCCGGGTGGTCGGCGGCCAGGCGGGGCCCGGCGCCGAGGACGGTCTCGCGGAACGTCGCGCCCGGGGCTGCCTCGGCCAGGAGCCCGCGGCGGCGCAGCTCGGGCGTGACGAGCCGGGCGAACTCGAGCAGGTCGGCGGGGCGGACGGCCGAGGTCAGGTTGAACCCGTCGACGCCGCCCTCGACGGCGAAGCGCTCGAGAGCGTCCGCGACGGTGGCCGGGGAGCCCACGATCACGGGCCCGCGGCCGCCGATCGAGATGAACTTCGCGACCTCACGAAGGGTCCACGTGCGCTCCGGATCCAGCAGCGTGAACTGGGCCAGCGCGGACTGGTTGGCCTCGCTCCTGATATAGGTCAGCGGAGCGTCGTGGTCGAGCCCGGAGAGGTCCACCCCGGTCCACCCGGCGAACAGCGCGAGCGCCGCGTCGGTGTCCACGTAGGACTCGTAGTCGGCCAGCTTCGCTGCGGCCTCCTCGTCCGTCTCGGCCACGATGACGGTCGCGAGGTTGAACGCCTTCACCGAGTCCGGTGCGCGGCCGGCCGCGACGAGCTCCGCCCGCAGTCCGTCGGTGAACTTCTTCGCCTGCGCGGGCGTCGAGCTCGAGAAGAACACCGCCTCGGCGTGCTTCGCGGCGAACGCCTTCCCGCGGGCCGAGGCCCCGGCCTGGAACAGCAGGGGGGTCCGCTGCGGGGAGGCCCCGACCAAGGCGGGGCCGGGCACCCGGTAGGCGTCGCCGCCGTGCGCGATCCCCCGCACCCCGGCGGGGTTCGTGAAGACGTTCGCCACGGGGTCGGCGACCAGCGCGCCGTCGTCCACCGAGCCCTCCCACAGCTTGTAGGCGACGTCCATGAACTCCTCGGCCCGGTCGTACCGCTCGTCGTGCGGCACCTGCGTGTCGAGGCCGAGGTTCCGCGCCGCCGACTCCTGGTACGAGGTGACGATGTTCCACGCGAGCCGGCCGCCGGTGAGGTGGTCGAGCGTGCCGAACCTGCGGGCCAGCAGGTACGGGTGGTCGTAGGTGACCGAGGCGGTGACGCCGAAGCCGAGCCGCTCGGTCGCCGCCGCCAGCGCGGACACGATCAGCAGCGGGTCGAGGGCCGGGTACTGCACCCCACCGCGCACGGCGGCGTCGGCGCTGCCGCCGTAGACGTCGTACTGCCCGAGCACGTCCGCGAAGAAGATCCCGTGGAAGCCGCCGTCCTCGAGGGCCTTGGCGAGCTGCGTCCAGTAGCCGAGCTCGGCGAAGCGGTGGGCCTGCGAGTCGGGGTGCCGCCACAGGCCCGGCGACTGGTGCACCGGCACGAGCATCTCGAACGCATTCAGGAGCAGGGGCTTGGTCATGGGGTTCCTTCCGGGTTCGGGTGCGGTGGGCCGGGGCGGCGGCCGGCGGGCGGGTCTGCGGACGACGGCGGCCGGCGCCTCAGGCGCCCGCCCCGCCCTCCGCCGTGGCCGGCTGGGCGGCGCGCCGGCCGACCGGGTCCTTGGCGGCGAGTGCGGCCACGGTGGTGAGGACGCCGAGGACGGCGAACCAGCCGCACACAAGCCACGGCGTCCCGCCGCCGGCCTGGAGCAGGGCCGCGGCGACGAGCGGGGTGACGGCCGCGGAGAGCACGGTGCCGACCTGGTAGCCGAAGGACACCCCCGAGTAGCGCAGCTCGGTGGGGAACTGCTCGGCGAACCACGCGGCCTGCGGGCCGTAGATCGCATCGTGCAGGATATTCATCCCCACGAGCAGCACGAGCGGCAGGAAGGTCAGGCTGCCGTGGTCGAGGAACCAGAAGAACGGCCAGATGAGCACCACCACGCCCGCGGACGCAGCGACGGCGATGCGCCGGCGCCCGACGCGGTCCGAGAGCCAGCCCCAGAAGGGCCCCGAGAGCAGGCCGATGGCGGAGACGATGAGGATCGCGGCCAGGCCCGAGGTGGTGTCGTGGCGGCGGTCCTTGAGGTAGCCGAGGATGTACACGGTCATGAGCGTGTAGATGGCGGGCTGGACGAGGCGCATGCCGATGGTCACGAGGATCCCGCGCGGGTGCTCGCGCAGCACGCGCGCCACGGGGCGGGCCACGATGCCCTCGGAGTCCTTGACGGCCGTGAACTCCTCCGCGTCGGTCACGCCCAGGCGGATCCAGAGGCCGATGAGGACGAGGACGCCGGAGAGGAGGAACGGCAGCCGCCAGCCGAATGACTGGAACTGCTCGGGCGTGAGGAAGGCCTGGGTGAGCGCGTACGCGCCGGTGGCCAGGAGCATGCCGGCCGCCGAGCCGACCTGCGTGAACGAGCCGAACAGGCCCTTCCGCCCGGCCGGGGCGTGCTCGACCGAGAGCAGCGCGGAGCCGCCCCACTCGGCGCCGGCAGAGAGGCCCTGGATGAGCCGGAGTACCACGAGTCCCGCCACGGCGAGGATGCCGATGGAGGCATAGTTCGGCAGGACGCCGATGAGGGTGGAGGCGATGCCCATGGTCAGCAGGGAGGCCACGAGTAGGGCCTTGCGGCCGATCCGGTCCCCGAGGTGGCCGGAGATGACGCCGCCGAGGGGCCGCGCGATGAACCCGACCGCGTAGGTGGCGAATGAGGCCAGGACGCCGACGAGCGGGCTCGCGTCGGGGAAGAACTGCTTGTTGAACACGAGGGCCGAGGCCGTGCCGTAGAGGTAGAAGTCGTACCACTCGATGGTGGTGCCGACGAACGCGGAGGCGAGGATGCGGCGCTTGGCGCGCAGGGCGCTGCCGAGTCCCGGCTCGGTTCTCAGGAGGGTGGCCATGGAGGTCCTCTTCGGGTCGCGGCGCGAGGCTCGCTCAGGCGCCATACTTACGACGCCGGGGTCCCCGCGCCGTCGAATCCTCACCTGGGGCACCCCACTACAGCCGGAGGGTTGCCGTCCGGCAAGCCAGGGCTTGTTGCCGGAACTCTTGATTCTTCGCCCAGTCTGCCGGTGGGCTGCCCGCGGGACGAAAACGCGCCCGTCACGGAGGTTCACACAGGCCCCACCCGCCGTCTGGAGTTCAGTAGTCGGGGTTGCTCGGGATGATGAGCCCGGTCTCGTACCCGTAGACCACGGCCTGGACCCGGTCGCGCAGGTGCAGCTTCGTGAGGATCCGGCGCACATGGCTCTTCACAGTCGCCTCGGAGAGGAAGAACCGGTGCGCGATCTCAGCGTTGCTCAGGCCCTCGCAGATCGCCCGCAGGACCTCGAGCTCGCGTGGCGTCAGATCCTTCAGCAGGGGGTCCGGCGCGGTCCCCCCGTTGCCGCGCGCGGGCGCGCCGGCGCTGCGGACGTAGGTCTCGAGGAGGCGCTGGGTCACGCGGGGGCTCACGACGGCGTCCCCGCTCGCCACAAGGCGCACGGCCTGGACGAGTTCAGCCGGGGCCACGTCCTTGAGGAGGAACGCCGAGGCCCCGGCCTGGAGGCCGGAGAAGGCGTACTCATCGAGGTCGAACGTGGTGAGGATGATGACCCGGGCGGCGCTGTGGGCGGCCGCGATGCGGCGGGTTGCCTCGATGCCGTCCATGACGGGCATGCGCACGTCCATGAGCACGACGTCGGGCCGCAGCGATTCGGTGAGCTTTACGGCCTCGGCGCCGTTGCCCGCCTCGCCGACTACCTCGAGGTCCTCCTCGGACTCGAGGACGAGCCGGAAGCCCATCCGCAGGAGGGGCTGGTCGTCGACGAGGAGGAGCCGCAGGGACCCCTCGCCGTGCTGGTGTTCCGTCTCGCTCATGCGTCCCCCTCCGCCCGGTGCTGCTCGTCCCCATGCTGCTCGTCCCAGTGCAGCTCGGTCTCCACGGTCCATCCTCCCCCGGCCCGCGGTCCGGCGCGGAGGGTGCCGCCGTACAGCGCCGCGCGCTCGCGCATCCCCGCGATGCCGCCGCCCGTCCCGAGGCGGGGCTGCGCGCCGTCGGCCGCCGCGCCGTCGTTCTCGACCCGGATCCGCACGGTGCTGCCCTCCCTCGCCAGCCCGACCTCGGCGCGGGAGACACCGCGCCCGTACCGGAGCGCATTGGTCAGGGATTCCTGGACGATCCGGTAGACGGCGAGCTGGAAGGCCGGGTCCTTGGGCGGCGCGGCCCCGGTGAGGGTGAGGACGGCGGTGAGGCCGGCGGTCCGGAAGCCCGCGACGAGCGACTGGAGGCTCTCGGTCCCGGGGGCCGGGGCGAGGCTCGGGCCCGCCGCGGGCTCACGGAGCACCCCGAGGACGCGGCGCATGTCCGCCAGCGCTGTGCGCCCCGTCCGGGACAGCTCGCCGAGCACCTCCTGGGCGCGGTCCGGGTCCTTGGCGGCGATCTTCGCGGCGCCGTCGCTGAGGGCGACCATGACCGTGAGCGAGTGCGCGACGACGTCGTGCATCTCGCGGGCGATCCGGTTGCGCTCCTGGACCGAGGCCAGCTCGGCCCTGCGCATGGCCCACGCTCGGATCTCGGCCTGGTGCTCCCGGGTGCCGCGGACCCACGCCCCGAGACCGGTCGCGAGGACGTCCATCAGCAGCACGGAGACCGCCGCCACCAGGCCCACATAGCGGGCGTTCTCCGACGCCGCGGGCCCGCGGGGGCTGTAGACGAAGGCGTAGTAGGCCGAGGCGGGGACCGAGGCGAGCACGGAGGCGCCGAAGGCGATGAGTGCCGGGGCAGAGGCGGCCACGGCGTAGAGGGCGAAGAAGATCGCCGCGCTCATGACCGAACTGTTCGGGGACTGGTAGAGCAGGGCGGCGTCGATCGCGACGGTCACCACCAGCACGGCCCACGGCGACCGCCGCCGGCCCAGCAGGGCAGCCTGCTGGAGGGCCAGCAGGGCGAACTGCCACCAGTTCCCGTGGAGCGCGTACTCGGCGAAGAGCGGGGCCGCGAGGAACACGGCCGCGGCGACGACGATCCAGTCCATCGCCACCGGACGGTCCGCCAGGTACGCGCGGACGCGGCCCCGCCGTGGCGGGACCGCGAGGGCGAGCGCCTGCGCGCCGGGAGAGTGCACGGTCCTCCTAGACGTCCCGCTGCCTGAGCGTGGTGAAGGCAGCGAAGAGGAGCACCACCACGTAGGCGACGATGACCAGCGTGCCCTGCCAGGGCTCGAGGTACGCCGTGTTGAGCGGGTTGCCCGAGCCGGCCTCCATCATCGCGTTCGCGGCGTTCGTGGGGAGGTACTTGCGCGCCTCCTTGAAGAAGTCGTTCGGGATGAGCTGGAAGATGATCGGCAGGACGAACAGGGCCGCGACAAGGGTCACGATGGCCCCGGCCGAGTTCCGCAGGAGGGCGCCGAGGGAGAGGCCCATGAGGGCCACCGCCGCGACGTACGCTGCGCTCAGGAGCATGATGCGCTGGATGTCCCAGCTCGCCATGTCCAGGTGCAGGCTGTAGTTGCCGAGGATCGGCTGGGCTGCGAGGCCGCCGAGGAAGGCGCCGACGTAGGTGAGGACGAACCCGATGAGGATCGCGTACACGGCTTTGGCGGCGAGCACCGGCCAGCGCTTGGGGACGGCGGCGAAGGTGGCCCGGGACATGCCGGAGGTGAACTCCGCGCTGATGATGAGCACGGCCAGCGATCCGAGGATGAGCTGGGAGAACGAGACGCCGGCGACCGGGAGCTGCGGGAGGAGCGCCGAGACGTCGATGGCCTCTCGCGGGTTGGTCACGGTGCCGTTGTGCTGGGCCTGGGACACCTGGCCGAACCCCCAGGCCTGGAGGGCCGAGAACCCGACCATGAGCACCACGGAGCACAGCAGGAGGATCCGGGTTGACAGCAGCGAGAGGAGCTTGATGCGCTCGGAGTTGAGCACCCGGGGGAAGGTCGGGCCGCTGAGGGCCGGTGCCGCCGAGCGGCGGGCGTGCTGGACTGCGGTGCTCATCGGTTCGCCTCCTGGGTCTGGGCGGGGGTGCCCGCGGCGGTCTGGGCGGGTGCGGCGGGCCTGTGCCCGGCGTCGGGACGGTCGGAGCGGTACTCCACGTCATCCTTGGTGAGCTCGAGGTAGGCCTCCTCCAGGCTCGCCTGCAGCGGCGTGAGCTCGTAGACGAGGACGCCGGCGCCGAGCGCGGTCTGGGCGATCTCGCGCGGCTCGAGCCCGGAGACCTCGAGGAGCTCGCGTTCCTGGGTCTGGATGCTCACGCCCTCGCGGGCGAGGAGCGAGGCCAGCTGCTCGGGGCTGTCGGTGCGGACGCGGGTGCGGGCGCGGCCCTCGCCGTTGAGGATGTCCTGGATCGGGGCGTCCGCGATGATCTTCCCGCGGCCGATCACGATGAGGTGGTCCGCGGTCTGGGACATCTCGCTCATGAGGTGGCTAGAGAGGAAGACGGTGCGTCCCTCCGAGGCCAGGTACTTGACGAGGTTGCGGACCCACAGGACGCCTTCGGGGTCGAGGCCGTTGACGGGTTCGTCGAGCACCACGACCTGAGGGTCGCCGAGCAGCGCGGCGGCGATGCCGAGCCGCTGCCCCATGCCGAGGGAGAAGCCCTTGACCTTCTTGCGGGCCACGGCGCCGAGGCCGGTCATCTCGATGACCTCGCTGACGCGCGAGGTGGGGATGCCGTGCGTGGCCGCGAGGGCCCGCAGGTGGGTGTAGGCGGTGCGGCCGGGGTGCACGGCGCGGGCCTCGAGGAGGGCGCCGATCTCCCGCAGCGGCGCGCGGTGCTTCTCATACGGCTCGCCATTGACGGTCACGGTGCCGCGCGTGGGCGCGTCGAGGCCCATGATCATGCGCATCGTGGTCGACTTGCCGGCACCGTTGGGGCCGAGGAAGCCGGTGACGCGGCCGGGCTGGACGGTGAAGGTGACACCGTCCACTGCCGTCTTGTCGCCGTAGACCTTGGCCAGGTCTTGCGCCTGGATCATGACATTCCCCTTCGTGTTCGCATGGTTCCACGCTAGGGGCCCGCCCGGGCCGCCGCGACGGCCGTGGGGATGAACTCCCGCCCCCTGGCAGGGCCGGCCTCGTCCTCAAGGATGACTCCCGCCGGCGGTTCCTGCGCCTGCCTCCCTCAGTTGGCGGCCCGCGGCGAATACACCGTGAGCGCGCCCCGCTCCACCCGCACGCTCGCGCGCTGGACGCCGGGGATCACCTCGCCGTCCACCGCGAGGACCAGGGGGCGCCCGACAGCCGCGAGCTCGACCTCCTCCGCATCCCACTCGTGCAGGGCAGGGCTCCGCTCGGCGGTCCCGGTGACCAGCGCGGTGAGGAGACGGAGCCGGGCGAAGCGGGGCCGGGCGCTGGCGGCGCGGAGGTCGAGGACGCCGTCGTCCAGGATGGGGCGCTCGAGGGGGGCGATGTCGCGGGGCCAGTAGCGGCCGCGGCCGATGTAGAGCGTCCACACCTTGCGGCGGACACCGTCGATCTCGAGCCGCGTGGGGGTCGAGGCGCCGAACGTGCGCAGGGCGGCGAGGGTCCCGGCGGCGCGCTTGGGCAGCCAGGGCAGTCGGCGGCGCAGGTGGTCGCGCCGCCGGACGAGGTTGGGGTAGACCCCCACGCTCGCCGTGTTGAGCATGACGGCGCGCACCTCCTCCGGAGCCTCGGCGCTCCCCCGCTCGGCCCGCACCCGGCCGAGGTCGCACACGAGCGCCGTCCCGGCGCCGACCGCGTCGGCCACGTCGGCTCCCTCGAGCGCGCCGAGGTCGCGGGCGAAGTGGTTGAAGGTCCCGCCCGGCAGGACCGCAAGAGGCAGGCCGAGGTCGGCGCACACGCCGGCCACGGCGCCGACCGTTCCGTCGCCGCCCCAGACACCGAGCGCGCGCACCCCGGGGGTGGAAGCGAGGGACCGGGCCACGTCCTCGGCGTCGTCGTCCTCGCCGACCTCCTTGACCATCGCGGCCGGGAGGAGCTCCCGCACCCTGGCCGCGGAGTCGGTCCCCGCCGGCCCGCTGGCCGGATTGAGGACGACGGCGAGCCCCTCCCCCCGCTCGAGGGCAGGGGCCGATGCGGGGGTCATCCGCGCGGGCGGCGCGGTCTCGAGGCGCGCCCACCAGGTGCGCGTCACGAATGCGGCGCCGACGCCGCAGGCGGAGCCGAGGACCACGTCGCTGGGCCAGTGGGCGCCCGTATGGACCCGCGAGTAGGCCACGCCTGCGGCCAGCGGCACGAGCACCGCTCCGAGAGGCGGGCTCAGCAGACCCACCCCGGTGGCGAACGCGAAGGCGGAGGCCGAGTGGCCGCTGGGCAGGGACGAGCTCGTGGGCTGGGGGCTGAGGAAGCGGTGCACCGGGAGCGCCTCGGGATGCGGGCGGGTGCGAGGGAGGAGGCGTTTGGCCACGAGGTTCACGCCCGCAGAGGCGAGCGCCACGGCCATCAGCCCGTGCGCGGCGGCGCGCCGCGGCCGCCCTTTCTTCAGGGCCAGCGCCGCAGCGACGCCGATCCACAGCTTCGAGTGCGTGGCGGCCCGGGTGAGCCAGGAGAAGGCCGGGTCCCATGGGCCGCGTGGGAGCCGGGCCACCCGGTCGACGAGGGCGGTGTCCATGCGCTGGACGGCATGGAAGGGAAGGCCGGGAGGCCGGAGGTCACGGAGCCGGCGGGGTCGCCTCATGCGGGCCAGCCTACTGCGCCGCCCCATGCCCGGCCCCCTCCTTCCGGGTGACGCCGGCCAGGGCGAGGGCCACGAGGATGGGCACCAGGATCGCGAGCAGTGCGTGCCGCAGCCCGAGGTGGTCCCCGAGGAAGCCGAGGAACGGAGGCCCCGCGAGGAAGGCGATGTAGCCGATCGTGGACACCACCGACACCCGCGCGGCCGCCCGGCGGGGATCGTCCGCGGCGGCGGACATGCCCATCGGGAACGCGAGCGCTGCGCCGAGTCCCCAGAACACGGCCCCGACCGCGGACAGAAGATATGTACTTGCCAAGGCATATGTGCTCAGGCCGATCAGGGCCGAGACCATGCTGATGCGCAGGGCGGCGACGCGGCCGATCCTGTCGATGATGCGGCCGCCGAACCAGCGGGCCACAGTCATCGCTCCGACGAAGACCGCGAAGAGCGCGGCCCCGGCGGCCTCGCTGGCGTCCAGGCCGTCCACCACGCCCTTCGAGATCCAGTCGTTCCCCGCTCCCTCGGTGAGCGTGGCGCCCAGGACCACCACCCCGATGAGGACGGTGCGGGGATGGCGCCAGGCGTCGAGCACGGTGCCCTTCGGCGCCCGTGCCTCGGCCGCGGGGATCGGGCCCGCGCCGCCGTCCCCCGCTGCCCCAGCCGCGGCACCCTCATGGGGCGACCCGCCGGCGTCGTGCGCGAGGAAGTACCGCGGCACCACGGCGATGATCGCCGCGACGACCACTACGATCGCGAACAGGTGCAGCGAGAGGTCGATCCGGGCGGCGCTCAGGGCTGCCCCGATGAGCGCGCCGAGGACGGCGCCGCCGCTGAACGCGGCGTGGAACTGGGGCATCACGGTGCGGCCGAGCCGGTGCTCGACGTCCGCGCCGCCGATGTTCTGGGCGACGTCCCAGAAGGCGATGCCGCTGCCGAAGAGGACCATGCCCGCGGTGACGACCCACACCGAGTGCGCGAGCAGGCCGATGCCGATGACGGCGCCGGCGGTGATGGCCAGGGAGCCGCCGGAGCGGACGGTGGCCTTGAGGCCGATCCGGTCGACGATCGTCCCGGTCAGCGGCAGCGAGACGAGAGAGCCGAGGGCGCCGACGAGCAGGACGGCGCCCATCTCGCCCGTGCTCAGTCCCAGCGCCTCGGTCACCGACGGGATACGCGCCGCCCAAGAGGCAAAGATGAACCCGTTGGTGCCGAAGATGACGAAGATGGCGATGGCGGCTGCCCGGACGGTGCCAGCCGAGTCGGTGCGGGTGCTCATGGGGCTCCCACCGGCGTCCCCCAATCCGTCGATCGCATGGCCCTACTCAATCACCCCGGGGCTGAGGGCCGCGCGCGCCGCGTCGGAGCGGCCGCGAATCCGCCGCTCTACGGGGTGGCCGAGGGCGAAGCTGTCCCGATGCCGGAGGCGGCACCAGCCGTGACCATGCTGCCGTCGGGTGCGACGAGGTACCAGACGCCCGCCACTCCCTGGCCACTGGCCTTACCGGCCGCGGTGTCCTTGGCGTAGTAGTAGATCGGCAGCCCGTTGAGGGTGACCTGCTTGCCGCCGTCCGCGGCCGGGATACTGCCGACCTGCGCCGTGATGCCCTCCACTGTCGGCTGCTGGGCGCTGGTCACCGCCGGCCACAGGGTCGCGCAGCCGCCGAGGCACACGCTCTTCGACTCGCCGCGCTTGTCCTCGGTGTAGAAGTACACCGGCAGGCCGTCCGCGTCGACGACCACCCGCCGGCCGTCCACCGTCGCCGTCTTCAGGCCGGTGGTCGCCTTCCCGGAAGCCTCAGGGCGTTCGGCTCCCGCGGCGTAGCCGCTCGGGGACGTCATCGGCGCGGTCGACTGCCCCGATGTGGGGCCCGCGCCCCCGCAGGCTGAACAGAGGGCGCCGCAGGTGACGACGGCCGAGGCGAAGATCAGGATCCGTGACCTGTGCTGCATGGCGTGGCCTTCCGACGAATGTGTGTGCTCAGTGGCCTCCTACCCCGTTCCCGTCCCTTGACCCGGCCTGTTTGGCTCAGGGCTGTCGCGGGCACAGGAATGCGTATGAGCGACGACACCGCGACCCTCGGCAGCCCTGACCCCGAGCCCCAGGGAGGGCTGGACCGCGACCCAGGCGACTGGGTGACCGGAGACGAGCCGATGACCGCCGCCCAGCGCAGCTACCTCGACACGCTCGCGAGGGAGGCCGGGGAGGAGCTCCCCGCCGACCTCACCAAGGCGGAGGCCTCGCGACACATCGACAGGCTGCAGAGCAAGAGCGGACGGCTCTCGGAGGATCCCGGCCAGCAGTAGCGGGCGGCCCTCCCGGAGCGCGATCCCCCGCCCGGTGGGGTTCAGGGGCACTCGAAGCCGCTGGTAGGCGTGCCCGGATCGTGGGCGCCCACGATCTCGAGCGCGACGTCCCTGAGCTTGCGGTTCCGGTGGTTGGACGCCTGGACCAGGATCTCCTTCGCCTCCCGCTGCGTGCAGTGGGACTGGCCCATGATGATGCCGAGGGCGAGGTTGATCGCCGTGCGCGAATCGAGCGCCGCCATGAGGTCGCCGGCCAGCTCGTTTCCCGCGGCGAGGCGCAGCGCGATCCTGAGCGCGCCGGAGGCATCGGCGGCCACGGCGGAGAGTTCCTCCCGGTCCGGTGCCGTGAAGGCGTTGCGCCTGACGCTGTAGCAGTTCAGCGCCGCGCTCGCCTCGCTCTGCAGCGGGATCGGCGCGGCCATGAGCGACCGCGGGCCGTAGTCCCTGATATGCGAGACGAAGCCGGCCCATCGCTGCTCGCACCACAGGTCTCCGGAGCTGACTGCCGAGCCGGTTCGAACCGCATCGAGGCAGGGCCCCTCGTCCGCCGCGTACTGGAGTTCATCCCATCGCGAGGCCTCGGGGTCGCTCGAGGCGATCGTGGTGCCTCGGCGGCGCCGCTGCAGGGTCACGCTGCAGTAGTCGGCCCCATGGGGCGCGAGGCGTTCCGCGGCGGCGTCCGTCAGCTGCCCCAAGAAGGCCTTCAGGTCCTCGCTCGCGAGCAGGGCTTCCTGCAGCTGGAGCGCGGTCACCGTCCGTGTCTCAATGTTCTCGCTCGTCACCTTGCCGCCTCCCTCGGCGCCCGTCAGGTGGAAACTCCCCTTCCGTTTCCTCAATCATCCGACTGGTTCTCCGCGAACGCAACGATTGCGAGTGCGCACGGATTGAGGGGTCCCGGTCAGTGGCGGGATACCTCGAGGGCGCGGGCGACGGCGGCCTCGGCGCCCTGCGTCCACGGCTCACCGTGGCCGGGCAGGAGGATCGAGGCCTTCGTCGAGGCGAGGGCGTCCAGGGAGGCCAGCGCGGCGCCGCTGTCCGCGGTCGCCGCCTGGGCCACGATCTGGGGGCCGCGGCCGCCCGTGTAGGGGTCGAGGGTCACGAGGGCGTCGCCGGTGATCACTGCGCCGCGCTCGGGGAACCACAGGGCGACCGAGCCGGCGGTGTGGCCGGGCACCGACAGGAGGGTGGGGGCGCCCGGCAGCGACCGCAGGGCGTCCTGATCGACGGTACGCACGTCGCGGATGCCGGGAACGGCGAACGCCCCGGCGGCCGCCATCCGCCCGAGGGCTGCGAGGGACTTGGGGTAGCGGACCGGATAGAGCAGTGCACTCCGCTCGTGCCGGTAGCGGTAGGGATGGGCAGCGATGTAGTGGTCGGCGGAATGCGCGTACACCGGGATGCCCAGCCTCGCCCTGAGACGGGTGGCGGAACCGATGTGGTCGAAGTGTCCGTGGGTCAGGACGAGCGCCCTGATGTCCTCCGGTCCTCTGCCGAGGGTCCGGACGGCCTGCGCGAGCAAGCGCTCGCTCGAGGGGAATCCGGCGTCCACCAGCATCAGGCTCCCGCCGTCCTCGACCACGTACAGGTTGGTGGCGGCGTGCTCGAGCCGGTGGATCCCGGGGGCCGCGTTCTTGGTGAACATTGCGACCGGTTACCCCGGCGTGCTGGGTCGAAACGGCGGCTCAGCCCGCCTTGACGAGGAAGTTCTTCAGCAGGGGCCCGGAGACTGTCGCGCCGAGGCCGCCCTCCTCGACGAACACCGCGACCGCGAGGTCGCCGTGGGTTCCGATGATCCAGGCGTGGGTCTTGGGCGGGCTGTCGGAGCCGAACTCCGCTGTGCCGGTCTTCGCCCCCACGGGGCCGCCGGGGACATCCGCGAGGAAGCCCGCGTGCCCGCTCGTGACGACCGCCCGCATCATGTCCTTCAGCACCGCCGCCTCGGCCGCCGTGAGCGGTGGGCCGGGCTGGGAGGCGGGGCTCGCCGTCGTGCCCGCGGACGACGGCGCGGGGCCGGCCGAGCCGCTCCCGGTAGCCAGGGCGGCACCCGTGGCAGTGGCGGACGCGCCCGCGGACGGCGACCCGCCCGGCGTCGTGCCCGTCTGGGGGTTCAGCACGAGCTGCGCCGAGACGGGCGAGCCCTTCGCGACCGACCCGGCCATGATCGCGGCCGCGAGCGGGGAGAACAGCACCCTGCCCTGGCCGATCATCGAGGCGGCGTGCTCGGTCGAGCCGGCGTCGCCCGGGACGGATCCGAGGAAGGCCGGCGCCCCGAGCTTGGGGGCGTCGACGGCCACCCCGAGAGAGGTCGCGGCGGACTCGAGCTGAGGCTGCGAGACCTTGTCGCGCTGGGAGATGAAGGCGGTGTTGCACGAGTGGGCGTAGGCGTCGCGCAGGGTGATCTCGCCGAGCGAGGAGGCAGGGTATCCGGTGGCGTTCTGGAAGGTCTTGCCATCCACGGTGAGCGTGGGGGTGCACTGCACCTTCAGGTCCGCGGTGGCGCCCTGGCGAATGAGCGCGAGGGAGTCGATGGTCTTGAAGATCGACCCGGGCGCGTACTGGCCGAACATCGCGGTGTTGTAGCCGTTGCTGCCGGGTCCGGAGGCGGCGGCGAGGACCGCGCCGTCGGAGGGGCGCAGCGCGACGATTGCCGAGGCCGGCCCGATGCCGGCGAGCTCGTCCTCCGCGAGCTGCTGGAGTCGGGGGTCGAGGGTGGTCTTCAGCGGGGTCCCCGGCACCGGCTGCTTCGTGAAGAGCGTGCGCCGCACCCCCGGCTCCGCCTTGAGCTTCTCCGCGGTGAGGTCGGCGGCCTGTGCGTAGACCGTGATGCCGTCCTGGCCGCGGAGCTGGGCGTCGTACTTGGCCTGTAGCCCACTGGCCCCGGTCGTCTCGCCGGGCTGGATCGCCCCGCCCGAATCCTTCACCTGCTCCGCCGTGGCCTGCCCGACCACGCCGAGGACTGGCCGGGCGAAGGTGCGGGTCGGTGCCAGCGGCATGCTGTCCTTGACGGTGATGGCGCCGGGGACGGCCGCGATCTGGCTGTCGGTGGGTGTGCGCCCGGGCTCGTCGCGGAGCGTGATGGCCTCCACGAAGGCCTTCTCGCCGGCGGCCTTGACCTGCTTCGCGAATTCGCCGGGGTCGATCTTGACCAGGGCCGCGAGCTTCGTGGCGGAATCGGCCTGGCGGTCGGCGGCGAGCTGGGACTTGTCGATGCCCACGCGGAGCACGGGCCGCTCGGTCACGAGCTTCGCGTCCCCGGCCCCGAGGATATCCGCGCGGGCCGGTGCGGCGGTGTCGACCGTGAGGACCTCGGCGTCGGCGAGCTGGGGGGCGAGGAGATCGGGCTTCCACTGGGTCAGCCAGCGGTCGCCGTCCCGGGCGAGCTGCGCCGTCGTCTGGTAGGTCCAGTCCTGCCCGGCGAGCTTCCAGTCGTAGGCGAGGACGACGTCGGCCTTGTCGCCGTCCACTTTCGGCTCGCCGGCGGTGACGGCCGGCTTCACGTCGCCGAGGCCCTTGAAGGCGGCGGCGAGCTGCTGCTGGGCAGCCGCCGGGTCCTTGCCCTTCAGGGGCACGCCGCCGACGTCGCGGGCGGCAAGTGCCGAGGCGAGCTTTCCGGCGGCCTGCTTGGCCGCCGTCTGGCGACCGTCGTCGCACGAGGTGAGCGCCGCGCCCATCAGGGCGGCGGCGAGGACGAGCGAGACCACACGGAAGTTCCCCACGCCGACAGCTTAAGCGGTGGCTCCGACAGGACTGGGACCGCCCGGGCCACGCCGTGGATCCGGCGGGGGCGGCGGGTCAGCGCCTGCCGTTGCGGGCCTCGTTCGCCCGCAGCGACCAGGCAGCCAGGAGGGCCAGGGAGAGCGGGTAGGCGAGGGTTCCGACGATGCCCCCGGCGCAGACGAGGACCAGGATCACCGCCAGTGCCGCGGCGGCCGCGACCCGTATCCGGACGCGTCGGGAAACCGGGGTCCTCTGGTGAGAGCTGACAGCCATCGCCCTCGCCTCCTGGTCATGCTGGAAGGCACGTTCTGGCGAGGGCTGCCGAGCCCAAGGTGAAGCCTGTTCCCCCGTGACCTGCTTGTCCACGATGCCCCAGCCCCCTGGATTCAGGGTCGTCCCGCGGCGCGGATCCGGGCCAGAGTCCAACGGCCCGGTCGCCCAGCACTGGGGAGGTCGGGGTGCCCGCCGGCCTATCCGCTCCAGACGTCGCCGGCTTCCAGGCGGCTGATCTGTGCCAGGGCCTGTTCCGTGTCGAGGCCGGCGCGGCGGAGCCCCTCCAGGGTCTGCTCCCGGCGGCGGACCGCTTGGGGGTCGAGGGCAGCCGTCCCGTGGGATGGCAGCTGCGGGCGGACCGGGTCGCGGGGCGGCCGGCTGGAGTCGGCCGGGTCGAAGGGGCCGGGCGAGCGGGTCCGCGCGGCCGCGGGGCGGTCATGGTGACGCGGGGGACGAGCAGGGGCGTTCTTCATCGGACTCCGTTCTGCATCCTGGGACAGCTTCTTCCCAGAGTCCGAGATGGCGGCTCTCATCTGGAGGGCCAAAAGTCCCACATCTTGGCCCTCCCGGACGCGCGCTCCCCGGTCGGGGATGCGGCCGGCGGCTGGACGAGCGTCAGCGGCCTCCCCCCGCGCCCTCCCGGACTGCTGCCCCGTCCGCAGCCGGATCCGATGCGGCCGCCGCGTCCACGGCGGTGAAGAGTTCGGCAGTGCGCACGCTCTTCAGCACGAGCGCGTAGGCCCCCGCGGCCGCGGCGCGGCGGTCGAGCTCCGGGGCCTTCCACGCGGCCAGGAGCACGCACCGGATCGCAGGGACGGCCTCCCGGACGCGGCGGCAGATGTCCACGCCCGCCCCAGTGAGCATCCCGGCGTCGAGCACGCAGACGTCCGGCCGCAGGTTCAGGATCTGCGCGACCGCGGCGTCGGGGTCCCCGCTTGTGCCGACGACGTCGAACCCCTCGTCCTGGAAGAGCTCGCGGAGGCTCTCACGGGCCAGGTCATGGCGGTCATAGATGAACAGCCGGGCCCGAGGGCGCGCGGCAGCAGAGGATGGGTGGGGGCACATGGGCTGGCTCCTTCCAGTTCGATCCAGAAGAGGACACAAGAGGGCATCGTGCCCTCGTTCGGTCCGGAAGGGATCGCCCAGTACCACCATTCTCTCTTTGCCGCGGCCTCTTGGATAGGGCAGGAATCCCCATGTACTTCAAGCAGATCCTCGGGACGGGCTGTTTCCGGCGCGCGCAGGGACGGCCCGCGTCAGAGCCTGAGCTCTAGCAGCACCGTGTCCCGCCAGGTTCCCGCGAGCGGCCCGTGCCCCATGAGGGCGATCCGTTCGCGGCGCCCGACCTCGCGGAAGCCGAACTTCCGGTGGAGCGCCAGGCTCGGGGCGTTCTCGGGGAAGACGGTGGCCTGGACAGTCCAGATCCCGCGGTTCCGCGATTCCTCGAGGAGGGCGCCCATGAGGAACGTCCCCACGCCGCGTCCTCCGACCGCGGGGTCCACGTAGAGCGAGTGCTCCACCACGCCGCGGTAGACCTCGCGGGCGGACACGCGGCCCGCCCCGGCCCAGCCGAGGACCGGAGAGCCGGAGCCCGACTCGCAGGCCACGAGGACGAACTCCTTCCTCGCCGCAAAGGCCTCCCAGGTGGGCGGCGGTGCCGATTCGAAGGTCGCATCGCCCGGCTCGATCCCCGCGGCGTAGATGTCCCGGATCCGCGGCCACTCGGCGGCGGTGGCATCGCGGGCTGTCAGGGCATGCCGGGCCTCGGCGGGATGGGCGTCCATGGGGCGATGGTACGCGCCCGGGACGCCGTCCCGGGGCCTACCGGGCCCGCTCGACGCGCCCCTCGTCCCACACCGGCTCGGCAGCCTCGCGGACGGTGCCGTCCGAGCCGAACACGAGGAACCGGTCAAAGGACTTCGCGAACCAGCGGTCGTGGGTCACGGCCAGGACGGTGCCCTCGAACGCGTCGATGGCCCGCTCGAGCGCCTCGCCCGAGTGGAGGTCGAGGTTGTCGGTGGGCTCGTCGAGGAGCAGCAGCGTTGCCCCGGAGAGCTGGAGGAGGAGGACCTGGAACCGGGCCTGCTGGCCGCCCGAGAGCGACTCGTACTTCTGCTCGGACTGGCCCGCGAGCCCGTAGCCGTCGAGGGCGCCTGCTGCGGCCTCCCGTGCCAGGCCGGAGCGGTGCTCATCGCCGCGGTGCAGGATCTCGAGCAGGGTCCGGCCGGCAAGGTCCGGCCGGGAGTGGGTCTGGGCGAAGTACCCGGGCCGGACCCGGGCGCCGAGCCTGACCGTCCCCTCGTGCGGGACGGGCGCGATGACCACCTCGGAGACCGGCAGGTGCTCGCGCTCCGGATCGGTGCCCCCGAGGGCGAGCAGGCGCAGGAAGTGGCTCTTGCCCGAGCCGTTCGAGCCGAGCACTGCTACCCGGTCCCCGAACCAGATCTCGGTGGAGAACGGCTTCATGAGCCCCGTCAGTTCGAGCTTCTCGGCCACGACCGCGCGCTTGCCGGTGCGCCCGCCGCGCAGCCTCATCCGCACGTTCTGCTCCACGGGCAGCGCCTCGGGCGGCCCGGCGGCGAGGAACTTCTCGAGCCGGGTCTGGGCTGCGTGGTAGCGGTTGGCCATGTCGGAGCGGAACGCGGCCTTGGTCTTGTACATGGTCACGAGCTCCTTGAGCTTCGCGTGCTCCTCGTCCCAGCGCTTGCGCAGTTCCTCGAACCGGGCGTTCCGCTCGGCCCGTGCCTCCACGTAGGAGGCGAACCCGCCGCCGTGGATCCAGGCGCTCGCCCCGTTGATCCCGGGCTCGAGCGTGACGATGCGCTGGGCCGCGTTGTTGAGCAGCTCCCGGTCGTGGCTGATGAAGAACACCGTCTTGCGCGAGGCGTTGAGCTTGGCCTCGAGCCAGCGCTTGCCGGGGACGTCGAGGTAGTTGTCCGGCTCGTCGAGGAGCAGGAGATCGTCGGGGCCGGCGAAGAGGGCCTCGAGGACGAGCCGCTTCTGCTCGCCGCCGGAGAGGGTGGCGGCCGTGCGGTGCTGCGCGCGCTCGTACGGGACGCCGAGCGCCGCCATCGTGACCTCGTCCCAGACGGTCTCCCACTCGTACCCGCCGGCGTCCCCCCACTCGGCGATCGCGTGGGCGTAGGCCATCTGGGTGGCCTCGCCGTCGTCCTCCATCATGGCCAGCTCGGCGGCGTCGAGCGCCCGGCCGGCGGCCGCGACGTCGGCGGGAGCAGCCCCCAGCAGGAGGTCACGCACCGAGGAGTCGTCGCGCACCTGGCCGATGAACTGCCGCATGACGCCCAGGGAGCCCGACCGCCCCACCACGCCCTCGTCGGGTGCGAGGTCGCCCGCGATGATCTTGAACAGGGTCGTCTTGCCGGTGCCGTTCGGGCCGATGAGCGCGGTCTTCGAGCCTTCCGGGACCTTGAAGGTCACGCCGTTCAGGAGCGGGGTGCCGTCCGAGAGGACATAGTCGATGCCGGAGAGGTCGAGGTGGGCCACCCATCAAGCGTAGTGGCTGGCCGCTGGCACCCCGGTGCCGGCCCCTGCGGGCATCTGGACACAACACAGGCCCGGAACGCCCCAAGAACGCCTGAGTTGTGTCCATATGCCCAGCCAGCGCCAGAGGTGCCCGGCCGTCACTCCCCCGCGAGGCGCCGCTTGGTCTTCGCCGTCGCCACCGCGGTCCACGGGTCCTCGGGCCAGGGGTGCTTGGGGTAGCGGCCGCGCATCTCGGCGCGCACCTGCGCGTACGGGCCCGACCAGAAGGAGGCGAGGTCGGCGGTCACGGCCAGCGGCCGTCCCGCCGGGGAGAGGAGATGGAAGAGCACGGGCACGCGCCCGTCCACGAGTCGGGGCGTCTCCGCCCAGCCGAAGCACTCCTGGAGCTTGACCGCCACGATCGGACTCGCACCCGGCGCCGCGGTGCCGTCCGCGCCTGGGAGGTCGTCGACGGGCGGGTACTCGATCCGCACGCGCGACCCGCTGGGCACCTCGAGCCGCTCGGGTGCGAGCTCGGGGAGCCGGGAGGCCTCGGGCCAGGGCAGGAGCCGACGCAGGGGCTCGGCGAGGTCGATCCCGCGGGCCGCGGCGCCCTGCGCGAGCGCATCGACCTCCGGGGCGAGCCAGTCGTCGAGGCGGGCGAGCAGGGCGGAATCGGCCACGTCCGGCCAGGGTGCGCCGAGCTCGCGGTTCAGTAGCGCAAGCCTGCGCCGCAGCGCCTCTGCGCCCTCGGACCAGCCGATGACGCCGAGCCCGTGCGCCGCGAGTGCGCGGATGACCGCGGCGTGGCCCTCCTCCGCGGCGGGACGCACCGGGGTCGAGGCGAGCTGGATGGCGCCCAGGCGCCGCTCGCGCCGCGCCACGACCCGGCCGTCCTCGAACGAGGCCTCGACGCGGTCCGTCAGCAGGTGGGCGGCGGCCGACTCGGCGAGCTCACGGCTGATTGGGGCTGCCGCACGCACGACGGCGCCCGTCCCCGCCGCGTCCCGGCCCGCCGCCCGCGCGGCCTCGGCCACGGCGAGCCATTCGTGTCCCGACAGGGAGCTGCCGGCGGGGAGCCCGGCCCGGGTGCCGGAGGCGAGCAGGTAGGCCTCCGGGCCGCCGGGGACGCGGCGCGCCACCGACCCCGGGAAGGCGAGGGCAACCACGGCCCCCACCTCCGTTGAGGGGTCATGTCCCTGCGTTGAGGGGTCATGTCCCAGCGTTGAGGGGTCATGTCCCTGCGCGGACCCGGCCCCGGCGTCCCGCGCGATCCGCTCGAACCGCCGGACTTCCTCGGCCCAGGCGCGCGCCTGCGGGTCGCGGCCGGAGCGGAGCGCCGAGAGCAGGCGTCCGAGGTCGGCGCCGGGCGGCCGCAGGTCGCGGGCCGCCATCGCGACCGCTTCGGCGGCGGCCCGCGCGCCCACCAGTCGTGTCCCCTCGAGCAGGGCGCGGGCCAGCCGCGGGTCGGCCGGGATCCGCGCGAGCCGGCGCCCCAGAGCGGTCGCATGTCCGGCATCGTCCACGGCGCCGATCGCCGCGAGGGTGGAGACGGCATCGGCCAGCGCCGCGCGCGGCGGCGCGTCCGGGAGGGCGAGCCCCCGGCCGCCGGGCGCTCCCCAGCACGCGAGGATGAGCGCTGCCTCCGTCAGGTCAGCCGCGGCGATCTCGGGGGTCGAGTGGGCCGGTGCCGCGGCATAGGCCCGCTCGTCGTAGCAGCGCACCACGCGGCCGGGCCCCTGGCGGGCGGCACGTCCGGCGCGCTGCTGCGCCGAGGCCCGGGAGCAGGAGACGGTCACGAGGCCGGACATCCCGCGCGAGGCGTCCCGGCGCGGTTCACGCGCCAGGCCGGAGTCGATGACGAGCCGCACCCCGGGGACCGTGAGGGAGGACTCCGCCAGCGCGGTCGAGACGACGATCCGCGGCCGGTCCCCGGGGCCGCGGCCGGACACTGCGCGGTCCTGCTCGGCGGCCGGGACCTGCCCGTGCAGCTCGAGGACCTCGGTGCCCCGCACCCGCGCGCGCAGCCGCTCGGCCACATGCCGGACCTCCCGGGCCCCGGGGACGAAGACGAGGGCGTCGACATCCCTGGCGGCCGCGAGCTCGGCGGCGAGCTCGCGTGCCGCGGTGTCGGCCACGTGGTCGAGGAAGGCGCGGGCCACGCCGCGCTCGTCGATCCTCGGGGCGTCCCACGGTGCCCAGGTGACCTCGAGCGGGTGCAGCGCGGACGGGCAGTCGACCACCGGCGCGGGCCCCTCCTCGTCGCCCAGCAGCCCGGCGAAGCGCGGGGCATCCACGGTGGCGGACATGGCCACGAGCCGGAGGTCGCCGCGGAGCTGGCGGACCTCGGCGAGCATGCCCACGAGCAGGTCAGTCTCGAGCCCGCGTTCGTGGACCTCGTCGAGGACCACGGCGTCCACTCCCTCCAGCCCCGGATCTGCGAGCAGACGGCGCACCAGCACCCCCGGTGTGACGAACTCGACGACGGTGCCCGCACCGGCGGTCCGCTCGCCCCGCACGGTGTAGCCGGTCCGGTGGGCCGCCCGGACGCCGTCCAGTGCGGCGAGCCGGTGGGCGGCGGCCCGCACGGCGACCCGACGCGGCTGGGTGACGACGACGCGCGGCGGGGCGCCGCCGTCGTGCGCCTCGGCGAGGGCGAGGTTCGCCACGAGCGGCGGGACGAGGGTGGTCTTGCCCGTTCCCGGCGGCGCCTGCACGACCGCGGCGTCTCCCGGGCCGGCGAGGGCAGCCCCGAGCTCCGCGAGCGAGCCGGCGAACGTGAGGCCGGCGCCGATGCGGGCCAGGTCGAACGGCTGTGCGGGCGGGCGGGTGGTCATCGGTCCATTGTGCCCGGGGGAAGAGCGCTACTCGGTGTCGCGGAGCAGTGCGCGGAGCAGGCGGATGAGGTCGGCGCGCTCGGCGGGGCTGACCGCATCGAGCATCGCCTCGTCGACGCGGCGGACGGCGGGGAGCCAGCTCTCAAGGAGCTCGGCGCCCTGATCCGTGAGGGCCACGTAGCGGCGCCGGCGATCCCGGGCATCGACCGTGCGCTCGAGGAGCCCGCGCTTCTCGAGCCGGCCGAGGAGCTCGGCGAGGGTGGCCTTGCCGGTGGCAGCGGCGACTCCGAGCCTCGCCTGCTCGATGCCGGGGTGCTCTGCGACGGCACGCATGACGGCGTACTGCGCCTTGGTCAGCTCAGGCACCGCCGCCTGCCAGGCGGTCGCGTGGTCCTGCATGAGGCGCCGCATGAGGTGGAACACCTCCCCGTTGAGCTCGTCCGCCATCCGCCCCTGCCCGAGTCCGATATCACGACGCACGCGGCCGTCCCGCGGTCACAGGCAAGTATAGACTGGAATTGTTTGTATACGAATGTTCTTATGCGGATGTCCATCCCACGACTGAGAAGAGGAAGCCGCCCGGTGAAGGAGCACGCCCGCCAGTTCTTCCGCATGCCCCCGGGAGACGGCCACCGCCTCCCGGCCCTGCGCGTCGCCCTCGGCATCGCGGTACCGCTCGTGGCCCTCGTGCTCGCGGGCCGGCTCGACCTCACGGTCTACGCCATGTTCGGCGCACTGACGGGGGTCTACGGGCGGGTGGAGCCCCACTGGCTGCGGCTCAGGCACCAGGCCGAGGCGGGGGCGATGATGACCCTGTGCGTGCTCCTGGGCGTCGCGGCCAACCGAGCCGGGGCGGGGGTGTGGCTCGTCGCGTTCCTCACGGTGGTCCTCGCCGGCGTCCTCTCGGTCGTCTCCGACGTGCTGCGCCTGCGCCCGATGGGCCCGTTCTTCCCCCTGTTCGCCTTCACGGGCAGCGCGGCCGTGCCCTTCTCCCGCGCGCCCTGGGAGGCCGGGGCCGCCGCCGCCAGCGTCGCCGTGGTCCTCGTCCTCGGGGTCGCCGGGCGCGCCTGGGCCCGCCGCCGCACGCCCGAGCGCGGCCTCGTGGAGCCGCCCCGCCCTGGCCTGCGCCGCACGGTGCGCCACGCCGGCCGCTACCTCGCGGCGACCGGCCTCTCCGGACTCATCGCCACGTCGGCGGAGCTCGGCCACAGCTATTGGGCGATGGTGGCGGCCTGCGCGCCGATCGCCGCGGCGGATGCCAGCAGCGCGCTCGTCCGCGCCGTCCACCGCGCGGTGGGGACCCTCGGCGGCGTCGTCCTCACGGGGGCGCTGCTCTCGGTGCACTGGTCCCCGCTCCAGCTCGCCGTGGGCCTCGCGGCCCTCCAGTTCGTCGGAGAGGTCTACGTGGTGCGGCACTACAGCGTCGCCCTCGTGTTCATGACGCCGGTCGCGCTGCTGATGGGGCAGTTCGTCAGCGCGGTGCCCGGGGAGGTCCTCACCCGTGACCGTGCCGTGGAGACCCTCATCGGGGCGGCGGTCGCCTTCGGGGTCATCCTGGCCACGACCGTCGAGCAGCGCCGGGCCGAGCGCCTACGCCCGAATGATGCGGCGACGCCGGGCCTCGGCGATCGCCGCCGTCCGGCTCTCCACGCCGAGCTTCGCGTAGATGTGCACGAGGTGCGTCTTCACCGTGGCCTCGGAGATGAAGAGCGACTTCGCAAGCTGCCGGTTGCTCGCGCCGCCCGCCAGCAGGGCGAGCAGCTCGAGCTCACGGTCCGAGAGCGCGCCCTCTAGCCGGCTGCGCTCAATCCGCGCCTCGAGGCCGGGAGCCAGCACCCGCGCTCCGGCGGCGGCGTCGAGCATGGCCCGGCGGATCTGTTCCGGCGGGGCGTCCTTGAGCATGTAGCCGGAGGCGCCGGCATCGAGGGCGGCCCGGATGTCCGCGTCGGTGTCATAGGTCGTGAGGACGAGCACGAGCGGCGGATCCACGAGCTCGCGGAGCCGGGCCGTGGCCGTGACCCCGTCCATGCCGGCCATCTGCAGGTCCATGAGCACCACGTCGACCGTCTCCCCGAGCGCCCGGGCCCGGGTGAGCTCGGTGAGCGCCGCGGCGCCGTCGGAGGCCTCGGCCGCGACCTCCACCCCCTCGAAGCCGGCGAGCATCGCACGGAGTCCTCCGCGGACCACCGGATGGTCGTCGACGAGCAGGACGCGGATCACGGCTCCCCCGCGTGCGCGCCCTCGGGCAGCCGGACGGCCACCACGGTGCCCTCGCCGGGCGCGGACTCGAGGGCGAGCGCCCCGCCGGCCTCCTCGACCCGGTGCCGAAGGCCGCGCAGCCCGTACCCGGTCCCGTCCGGCCGCGGCCCGTGGGGCAGCGCGGCGGGGTCGAACCCCACCCCGTCGTCGAAGACGTCGACCGTGACCTCCCCGTCGAGGTAGGCAAGGCTCACGACGGCGGCACTCGCCCGCGCGTGCGCCCAGACGTTCGCGAGGCTCGCCTGGGCTGCGCGCAGGAGGACCTCCTCCGCGCCGGTGCCGAGCGGGCGCGGCTCGCCGTCGGCCTCGAACCGGCACGTGAACCCGGCACCGCGGGCCGCGGCCTCGGCAGCCGTCTTCTCGCACAGCCTGCGGAGCGCGTCGGCGAGCGGGGGGGCGGACAGCACCTCCCCTCCCGCAGGCTCTGCGCCGCCCCCCTCCACCCGCTCGGGGCCGAGCGCCGGCGAGCCGAGCCCGCGCACGAAGGCGCGCGCCTCGGCGAGGGACTCGGCGGCCGTGGCCTGCACGATGCCGAGCCTCTCGCGCGCGGCGGCGGAGTCGCCGTCGTCCAGCGCGGCGGCAGCCGAGCGCCCCATGAGCACCACCGAGGAGAACCCCTGCGCGAGGGTGTCATGGATCTCCCGGGCGAGCCGCTCGCGCTCGGCAAGGACGCCCGCGCGGTGCTGGCTCTCGGCGAGCTGGGCACGGGTGCGGCGCAGCTCGTCGGCGGCGGCGCGCTGGGCCTCCGCCTCCGCATACAGGGCGCGGTAGGCGAACGCCGTGACCACGGCGAACGCCGCCCCGAAGAGCGGGCCGAGGACCATCGCCGCGGACAGGCCGCCGGCGTGCCACCCCAGGCCCAGGACCACGAGGGTGGCCGTGGCGGCGACGCCCCCCACGCCCCACCACCGCGGCAGCAGGTGCAGCTGGAGGAAGAAGAGGGCGAACGCGACCCACGCGAACTCCCCGCTGACCGCCACGAGCACGAGCCACAGCCCGCACACCACCCCGAGCCACGGCACGGAGTACCGGGCCGGGTCGGGTGCGGCCCCCTGGAAGTGCCGCTTCTCGAGCACGGTCCCGGCGAGGTAGACGAGCGCGAGCAGCACGGCGAGGGGAAGGACGACGCCGGCCGGCGCCTTCGCGGGGGCGCCCGCCTCGGCCGCGGTGAGGGGCAGGAGCGAGCGCACGGTCCCCACCAGCAGGAGCGCGGCGAAGCCTACGTGCAGCGCCACGCGGAGCCAGCGCAGCACCCGCTCGGTCCGGGCCGCGGGCGCAGGGGCCCCGGGCGCAGGGGCCGGCGGCGTCCGGAGGGCCGGCGCCGGGGCACTCGGCGCGGCCGCCTCAGGCATCGACGGCCTGCCTCCGCGCGGCCACCCGGCGCGCGAGCGAGCGCACGGTGAGGGCATCAGGTGCGCGGTCGAACTCTCCCCCCTGTGGGTCGTCCTGGCGGCTGCGGCGGACGGGGTCGCCGCCCGGATCGTAGATGTCCATGAGCACCCGCACGCAGAGATAGGCGACCGCGCCCATGTGGGCCAGGACGGCTCCGACGTAGTAGGGCGAGTCGATGTTGTTGGTGGCCGGGCCGCCGCCCGTGATCGCGCCGAGGTACATCCACACGGCCCACCAGTGGAGGGCCTCGACGGCCATCCAGATCAGGAAGTCGCGCCAGCGTGGCCGCGCGAGCGCGAGCAGGGGAATGAGCCACAGGACGTACTGCGGAGAGTAGACCTTGTTGGTGAGGATGAAGGCGGCGACCAGCAGGAACATGACCTGGGCGAGGCGGGGGCGGCGCGGGGCGTGGAGCGCCGCGAAGGCGATGAGCAGGCACGCGAGCACGAAGGAGACGGCCGCGATCGCGGTGACGGCCGGCGCGTCGAGTGCGGCCCAGCGCAGGCGGCCGGCAACGAGGTTCCAGGCGTAGTACGCCGAGGAGAATCCGGCCTGCCGGTCCCGCGTGAAGTCGAAGAAGTACTGCCAGCCGCGAGGGTCCAGGATCATGAACGGCAGGTTGGCCGCGAGCCACGTGGCCGCGGCCCCGCCGAGCGCGAGCCACAGCGGCCGGTACCGGCCGGTGCGGACGGCCAGGATGAGGATGGCGCCGATGGCGAGGACGGGGTAGAGCTTCGTGGCCGTGCCGAGGCCGATGAACACCCCGGCCCAGAGCGGCTGGCGGCGGGTGAACGCGTAGGTGCCGAGGGCCAGCAGCGCCACGGGCCACATGTCCCAGTTGATGAACCCGGCGAGGACCGCCCCCGGGGCAACGGCGAGCATGGCGGCGTCCCAGGGGCGCCGGGTGTTCGAGCGGGCAGTCGCGACGACGGCGACGATCCACATCACGGCCACGAGCACGGCGTTGATGTCGAAGTAGCCGAGGGCCCGCGCCGCGGTGTTCCCGGTTCCCGGGACGAGGAGGGCGGTGAGGCCGGCGATGAGGCTCGTGAGCACCGGGTACTCGAACGGGGTGTTGGCGTTGAGGAAGGGCAGGACACCGTCGGCGAGCCCGCGCTCCTTGAACAGCACCGGGAAGTCGGAGTAGCACGTGGCGTAGAAGTGCTGCGGGCTGGTCCAGCCGTTGACCCGGCAATAGCCCTTCAGGAGGACGCCGAGCATCGCCGCGACCACGGTCAGGATCACGAGGACCCGCTCGGGGGTCCAGAACCCGCTGCGGATGATCCCGGGCGCTGCATGCTCGCCGAGGGGTCCGCCCACGGCCTCGGAGAGCGTGTGGAGCAGGGGGTCGTTGCGGGTCGGCGAGATGACCGCCTGCCGTGCTTCGGGCTTCTCGTCGGGGCGCACCACCATGGCGTCGAGCCTACCGGCTGGCAGGACGGCCCGCCCCGGGCATCGGGGCGGGCCGTCGGGGTGCGCGGGATCAGGCGGCCGCGGTCACGCCCGTCACGCCGAATCCGGCGAGCCAGGCCTGGGCCGCCGGGATGTCGACGCGCTGGTACCCGTCGATGTACCGGCAGTTGGCCGTGAGGCCGTAGCTCGTGACGCCCACGATCGCGCCCTGGTAGAGCACCGGGCCGCCGGAGTCGCCGAAGCACGTGCCGCCGGTGCCCTTGGTGTCGTTGGGGTTGCCGTTGGCCTGGAACACCTGCGGCCCGACCTTCTGCAGCGGCATGTCGACATACCGGCGCAGGAACGGGTAGCTCATGGGGGTCGGCTTCTGCGGCCCCGAGTCAGGCTTGCGCACTTCGGTGCCGTAGCCCACCGCGGTGACGAGGGTCTTGGGCACGTCGCCGGGCCGGATCGCGTCGAGCGTGCCGGCCGCGGCGACCGGATAGGTCGGCACGCCCGCCGGCGCCGGAGCATCCAGCACCACGACGCCCACGTCGTTCCAGTTCTTCAGGTCGGTGAAGTCCGAGTAGCCGGGATGCGTGTGGGCGGTGCCCGAGACCTTCCCCGCAAGGTCCGCGGCCGTGTACCCGACGCTCGGATCCGCGGCGGCCGGCAGGACTCCGGCCGCCGGCTGCTCGGCGATCACCGAGCGGAAGTCCACGTAGACCCTGCCGACGGTGCCGGACGTGCAGTGCGCGGCGGTCAGCAGCACGGTCGGCGAGACGAGCGCCGCCGAGCAGCGGTACCGGCCGGTGCCGTCGTAGAAGGCGATCATCACGACGCCCGGGTGGGTGTCGCCGTCGGCGGTGCCGCCGGTGCTCGCCTGGGCGGGCGCCGCGATGAAGGCCACACTGAAGGCCGTGGTCAGAGCCGCCACGAGGGCGGCAAGTTTCCTGTGCATGGTTCCCCTTTCACGTGCGCGGGTGCAGCGCACGTGAAAGGGATTCTTCAGGATGGCCGCTGGCCTGGGAAGGGTGCCGTCAGAGGATCGGCCGGGAGAGGACGAGCTCGCGCTGGACGGCGTCGCGGTGCGCGTCGATGCGCTCCGCGTCGATCCGGGCCAGGGTGAGGGCGCTCAGGGCGCGGCGGATGCGGTGGGCCACAGGTGTCACCTCCTCGTGGGGGATGTGGGGCGGCAGGGACACGGGCGCGGACGACGGCGTGCTGGCCGCCGTGCGCTCGGCGGGCTGCGGTTCGGCGTCGGTCAGGGGCGGGGTGCGCGAGGGTATGGGAGCTCCAGGGCAGGGGGCAGCGCAGGAGGGCGCGGCACGGGCGGTCCATCGCGGCGGGCGATGAAAAAGCATGCATTATCGCCGAGGGGGAATAACGCATCGAATTCCGCAGCCCAATTTCACCCGCGGCAAATGCAGGGAAAGGGGCGGTACCGGAATGGCCCGCGGAATATCAAGGGTCCGCAGGACGTGCCGCCGCCACGGGGCCCACGGGGGGCGTCAGGGACGGCGGGGGAAGGGAAGCGTGGCGGTTGGTCCGGACGGCCGTTCGGGCTCGTCGGGGGTGCTGATCACTCCGCGGCAGGCCTCCGGCACACCCAGCCCGGACGGGCCACCTGTCAGGTGGCGCTCACAGGCGCGGGGGGCGTAGAGGACCGCTGGCCGGTGGATCAGGCGCCGAGGGCGCCAAAGACCGGCAGGAGGCCGCGGCGACCGCCCGTCGCAAACGCAGTCCAACCACGGTTGAGAACCTTGGTAATCGTCATCGGTCCAGCCTCCTTCTTCTCCAGTAGGTCCTTGGGCAACTGCTTCGGGAACGGCGCAAAAGGCCGCGCAGAATTAAAGTACCCGGTCGCGGCGATAAACCGCAAGCGGAAAATCAGGGTTCTTTGAAAGAATTCCCAGCTGCCGGCGCGCGGCAGGCTTCAGAGGCCCCAGGCCTCGATGGCCGGGGTCCTCTTGTCCCAGCCCAGGCGGCAGGCCTTCGCGGTGCCGAGCACAAAGTGACGCCCCGCGGAAGCGGGCAGTCCGAGCCACCGGGCGGCGAGGATCCGGCAGAAGTGGCCGTGGGCCACCACGAGGGCGTTCTCGACGCCGGCGGTCCGCACGCGCTCGACGATCCTGTCGGCGCGCTCTCCGACGTGCTCGAGCGTCTCGCCGTGGGGCACGCCGTCCTTCCAGATGAGGTAGTCCGGGTTCTCGGCGCGGACGTCGGCCGACCGGACGCCCTCGTAGTCGCCGTAGTCCCATTCGACGGCGTTGGACTCCGGCTGCGCGTCGGGGAAGCCTGCGAGTTCTGCCGTGCGGCGCGCCCGCACGAGCGGCGACGTCAGCACGAGGCCGAAGCGGATGCCGTCGAGCGCCCGGCGGGCTGCGCGGGCCTGGTCCTCGCCGATCGGCGTCAGCGGCAGGTCGGTCAGTCCGGTGTACTGCCCGCTCCTGGACCATTCGGTCTCGCCGTGGCGCAGGAGCCACAGCCGCGTGAGACCGAAGTCCTCCATGCCCGGAAGGCCCATCCCGTCCACTAGTGCTCCCTGCTCTCGACGTTCTCTGCTGCCGCTGATGCCGACTCCGGCTGCTCCGCCCACCACTCGAGCAGGCGTCCGCGCGCCTCGTCCTCGGACGCGGGGCCGTGCTCCATGCGCTCCTCGAGCAGGTACCTGTACGCGCGGCCCACCAGCGGGCCGGGACGGACGCCCAGGATGGCCATGATCTGCTGCCCGTCGAGGTCGGGGCGGATCGAGGCGAGCTCCTCCTGCTCGGCCAGCTCCGCGATGCGCCGCTCGAGGTCGTCGTAGGCGAAGGCGAGGCGGTCCGCCTTGCGCTGGTTGCGGGTCGTGACGTCGGAGCGGGTGAGCCGGTGAAGCCGTTCGAGGAGGGGGCCGGCGTCGGTCACGTAGCGGCGCACGGCCGAGTCGCTCCACCCGGCCTCTCCGTACCCATAGAAGCGCATGTGGAGTTCGACGAGCCGCGCCACGGCCTTGATCGTGTCATTGTCGAAGCGCAGGGCCTTCATGCGCTTCTTCACGAGCTTCGACCCGACGACGTCGTGGTGGCGGAAGGTGACCCCGCCGCCGGGCTCGAAGCGCCGCGTGGCCGGCTTGCCGACGTCGTGCATCAGCGCCGCGAACCGCAGCACGAAGTCCGGGCCGGGCACGGGGCCGTCCGGGCCGGTCTCGAGGCCGGCGGCCTGCTCGAGGACCTTGAGCGAGTGGTGGTACACGTCCTTGTGGCGGTGGTGCTCGTCCACCTCGAGGCGGAGCGCCGGGACCTCCGGGATCACGTGCTCGGCGAGCCCCGTCTCCACGAGCAGGTCGATCCCGGTCCGGGGCTCCGCGCCGTTGACGAGCTTCACGAGCTCGTCGCGGACCCGCTCGGCCGAGACGATGGCGACCCGCTCCGCCATGTCCGCCATCGCCGCCCGCACCTCGGGGGCCACCCCGACGTGCAGCTGGGAGGCGAAGCGGGCGGCGCGCATCATGCGGAGCGGGTCGTCCGAGAAGGACAGCTCGGGCGCGCCCGGCGTCCTGAGGATCCCGGCGCGCAGGTCCGCCAGGCCGCCGAACGGGTCGACCAGGGTCAGCGAGGGCAGGCGCAGGGCCATGGCATTCATGCTGAAGTCGCGCCGGCCGAGGTCCGCCTCGAGGCTCGTCCCGAAGGCCACCTCGGGCTTGCGCGAGGCGGAGTCGTAAGCCTCGGCCCGATAGGTCGTGACCTCGATCTGGTGCCTGCCCTTGCGCAGCCCGATCGTGCCGAACTCGCGGCCGATGTCCCAGTGGGCGTCCGCCCACCCCTTCACCACGGCGAGCGTCTCGTCCGGCGTCGCATCGGTCGTGAAGTCCAGGTCCGGGGAGGTGCGGCCCAGGAAGAGGTCGCGGACGGGGCCGCCCACGAGGGAGAGTTCGAACCCCGCCCCGGCGAACCTCCGCCCGAGCTCCAGGACCACCGGGTCCACCTCGAACTGGGGCCCCTGCACTGCCGTGTCATCTGCTGCCATAGTCCTTAAAGCTTGGCAGATCCCGGCGCGTGCGCGTTCCGCGCCCCCAGTGCCCTGCGGGCCGGGGCTCGTTGGTTAGAGTGGACTGCATGGTCATCCCGTTGCCGAGCGATCCTCAGAAGAGGAGGAGTGCGCCCCTGCCGTCGGCCGTCGGACCGCACATCGCCCCGGCCGGGCACGCCTATCCGTCGTCGCTCCCCACGGTCGAGGAAGTCTCGGCCGGAGGTGTCGTCGTCGACACGGCGGACCCCAACCTGCCGGTGGCGATCATCGCCCGGCTCAACCGCGGCGGCCGCCTCGAGTGGTGCCTGCCCAAGGGCCACCCCGAGGGCCGCGAGTCGAACGAGCGGGCGGCGATCCGCGAGATCAGCGAGGAGACGGGCATCTCCGGCGAGATCCTTGCCCCGCTGGGCAGCATCGACTACTGGTTCACCGTGACGGGCCACCGTGTCCACAAGACGGTGCACCACTATCTCCTGCGGGCCGTCGGCGGGAGCCTGACCATCGAGAACGATCCCGACCACGAGGCGGTCGACGTCGCGTGGATCCCCATCTCGGAGCTCACCCGGCGCCTGTCCTTCCCGAATGAGCGCCGCATCGCGGACCTGGCCCGCGAGGTGCTTCCCGAGCACCTCCTCTCGTGAGGCAGGCTGTGGCGTCACCCAAGTCCGCACCCGCCTCCGAGGCCCGCTCGAGCGCGATCATGGCCGCCGGCACCCTGGTCTCGAGGGCGCTCGGCTTCATCCGCTCGTGGATGCTCATCCTCGCTCTCGGCCTGGGCTCGACGGTGGCGGACACGTTCGTCAACGCGAACAACCTGCCGAACCTGATCTTCCTGCTCGTGGCCGGCGGCGTGTTCAACTCCGTCCTGGTCCCGCAGATCATCAAGGCCAGCAAGGCGGCGGACGGAGGAGCTGACTACATCAGCCGCCTCCTCACGCTCGGCGTGATCGTCATGCTGGTCCTCACGGCCGCGGTCACCGTGGCCGCTCCGTGGGTCATGCGGCTGACAACCTCGGGGTACAGCCCGCAGCAGCTGGCCCTCGCGACCGTGTTCGCCTACTGGTGTCTCCCGCAGATCTTCTTCTACGGCCTCTACGCCCTCCTGACCCAGGTGCTCAATGCGCACGGGGCCTTCGGGCCCGCGATGTGGGCGCCGATCGTGAACAACATCGTCGCGATCAGTGGCCTGGGCATGTTCGTGTGGATCTTCGGGGCCAACCGGAGCAATCCCCACAGCCTCGACAACTGGACCGGCGCCCACACCTTCTTCATCGCAGCGGTGTCCACGATCGGCGTCGCGATCCAGACGGCCCTGCTGTTCATCCCTGTCCTCAAGCTCAGGCTCGGCCTGAGGCCCCGCTTCGGCTGGCGGGGCGTGGGCCTCGGGGCAGCGGCCAGGCTGGGGACCTGGACGCTCGCGACCACCGCCGTGGGCCAGCTGACCTTCCTCTACGTCATGAGGGTCGCCTCGCAGCCGGGCGCCGAGCGCGAACGGCTCCAGGAGGCGGGCAACCCGCTGTGGCAGCAGGTCCCCGGCAACACCGTCCTCGAGATCGCTTCGCAGCTGTACCTCCTGCCGCACTCGATCATCGCGCTGTCCCTCGCGACGGTGCTCTTCAACCGGATGACCGAGGCGTCCCAGGCCGGCAACCGCGCCGGCGTCCGGGAGGCGCTCTCCCACGGCCTGCGCACCATGGCCGTCGCGACGGTCTTCGCGGCCCTCGCCCTGTTCGCCCTGGCCGCCCCGCTGGGCATGTTCTTCTCCGGCGGCCGCGCGTCCGACGGCGTCATGCTCGCCCAGACCCTGAGCATCCTGGCGCTCAGCACGCCGTTCATGAGCGCGAACTTCATGATGGCCCGCGTCTTCTACGCGAAGGAGGACGCCCGGACCCCGTTCAAGATCCAGCTGTGGCTCGCCATCCTCAACGTGGTGGGCGCCTTCGCGATCCAGTTCCTGCCGCCGCGGTACATCATCTTCTCGATCGCCGGGCTGTACATGGTGGGGAACATCCTCTCCGTCGTCCTCAGCAGCCACTACCTCCGCCGCCAGCTCGGCCACCTCGACGGGCCCACGGTGGCCCGCTCCTACGTCCGGATGGGCTACGCGGCGACGGGCTCGGCCGTGGTGGGGGCCCTCGCCGTCGGACTGCTCGGGGGCTACAACCCGAGCGGCTTCATCTGGAGCTCAAACTGGGCGGCGCTCGCGGCGATCGTGATCATCGCGGTCCCCATGCTCGTGGTCTACTTCGTGCTGCTGCGGCTCTTCCGCGTCACCGAGGTGCAGGACCTTCTCGGTCCGATCCTCGGCCGGCTCGGCGGCCGGTTCGCCCGAGGAGGCGCCACGCCGTCGTCCGCCCCCGCGCACGACGACGCTGCTGCCGCCGGCTCCCGCCCGGAGCCCGCCGAGGCTCCCATCACCGCGGCGCTGAGCACGATCTCGGACGACACCGGCATCATCCCGCGCATCTCGGGCCAGTTCGACCCCGTCATGTACCGGGCCAGGCCGGCCACCGCGCCGGTCGAGAAGATCCCGGGCCGGCACACCTTCCAGGGCCCGCCCGGGGAGAATCCGCACTTCCCGGAGGATTCCGACCACCACCGCCCCGAGGCTTGACAGCCCCTTCCGCTAGGATCACTAGCAGCACAAGCGCGGCCACCGGTCGTGCCCGCGCCAGCGACCAGGAGGTATCCGTGGCCCAGTCCATCGACGTCGGCACCGTACTCGGGGGGCGGTACAAAGTCACGTCTTCGATCGTGACGTCCCACGAGAGCGACCTCGTCCTCGACGGCGTGGACCAAGTCCTGAACCGGCCCGTGAGCATTCTCGTGGCTGGCCCCTCGAATGCCGACCAGCTCGCCCAGAGCGCCCGCGAGGTGGCCATGGGCGAGCGGCACGGTTCCGTCCAGGTGCTGGACCTCGGGATCAGCCACGGGTCCACATACCTCATCACGAACCACACGTCGCCGGCGGACCTGCTCGACCTGATCGTCCCGCAGGAGACGCCCTACGTCGAGCCGTTCTTCACGGACACCCTCGGCAGCGAGATCTTCGGCGAATCCCGGTCGCGGGAGCCGGAGACGTACGACGGCATGGTGGACCCCGGACGCCCCGACCAGTACATCCGCTACGACGACTACGGGCAGCCGGAGCATCACGAGGGCGAGGACGCCCACGGCGGTGCTGCCGGCGCTGCAGCTGCTGGCGGCGCCGCTGGTGCCGCTGCGGGCGCCGCCGCGGCTGCAGCAGCACGGCGGCAGCACCAGCAGTACGAACAGGGCGGTTTCCCTCCCCCGCAGGCCCGGCCTGCGCAGCAGCCTCCGCGCACGGCGCAGGGGCCGGCCGCAGCTCCCGGATCCGTCCCGCCGCCGCCGCAGGCGCCCCCTCGCTCGGCCGGTGATCCGTCGTCCTCCGCTGACGCCGCCACGCAGTCCTTCCGTTCGGCGGCCGCTCCCGGAGCCGCTGCTGCGGGTGCGGCTGCTGCGGGTGCTGGTGCCGAGCCCGCGTCCGAGGCCGCGTCCCCGAAGGTCACCCCTTGGTCACCCGGGAACCGGGATGCCTCGGCTGGCACCGCGACGGCGCCTGCGCCTCAGCAGAAGCCCGCCCCGCAGCCGCAGCAGCGCCACCATGAGCCGTCGGCCGGCGCGGCGCCCTTCCTGCCGGCGGCGGTCAGGCCGTCGTCATCCGCCCCTCGCGACACCGACTACGAGGACGACGACGAGGCGACGCGCCCGCGTTCGATGCCCTGGCTCGTCGGCGGGGTACTCGCCGTGGTGCTCATCGCCGCGCTCATCTTCGCCTTCACCACCCTCGGCGGACTGTTCCAGCCGCAGCAGGGAGGCACGGCCAACAGCACGAGCCAGCCCAGCCAGCAGCCGACGGCCAGCCAGGAGACCACGGCGTCCGCGTCGGCCGCGCCTACGGCCCCCACGGCGCCGCCCGCCATTGATTCGGTCACCCGGCTCAACCCCGAGGACCTCTCCTTCGCGAACTCGTTCGACAGCAGGCTGCCGCTGACCTTCGACGGGAACACCGCCACGTACTGGTCCGACATGGAGTTCGCACGCGAGGACTGGGGCGGATTCACCAAGAGCGTCGCCCTCTCGGTCAAGCTCGCGAACCCCGCCCAGGTCAAGCAGGTCACGCTCATCCAGTCCGGGGGGTCCGGCGGAAATCTGAGCATCTACACCAACAGCCAGCCGAGCCTCAGCGGTGCCACCCTGGCGGGAACCACGTCCTTCACCGGACCGCAGGTGTCGGTGCCCGTCAGCGGGACTCCCACCGCACAGTACGTGATCATCCAGATCAACGCGCTCCCGCGGCTCTCCGCGCCCAAGACGCAGTACCCGTACGGACTCCGACTCGCAGAGATCAAGGTCGAGTAGCGCCGAGTCCGCACGGCGGCAACGCGAGGGCCCCGGGGTGATCCCCGGGGCCCTCTGCCGTGTCCCAGCACGTATGACCCGCGCTTGGGATTGAGCACGGGCCCATGGGTACCCTTGGACCAGACAGCGTCCCGGAATATCGGCCTTCATCGGCGTGTTGTGGATGCTGACGCCAACCATTGATTGCCAAGGAAGAGGTACGCACTCCGTGAGCACTGCAGAGACGAGCGCAGAGATCCGCGACGTCATCGTCGTCGGTTCTGGACCCGCGGGGTATACCGCTGGCATCTATACCGCGCGAGCCAACCTGAATCCGTTGATCTTTGCGGGTTCCGTAACCGCCGGCGGCGAGCTCATGAACACCACTGAGGTGGAGAACTTCCCGGGCTTCCCTGAGGGGATCCAGGGACCCGAGCTCATGGACAAGTTCGAGCAGCAGGCCTCGAAGTTCGGTGCCCAGATCGAATTCGAGGACGTCGAGTCGCTCGAGCTCGAGGGCGACATCAAGACGGTGACCCTCGCTGGTGGTGAGAGCTACAGGGCACGCACGGTGATCATCGCGACCGGATCCGCGTACCGCGAACTCGGCCTCCCGAATGAGAAGCGCCTGTCGGGCCACGGCGTCAGCTGGTGCGCGACCTGCGATGGCTTCTTCTTCAAGGACCAGGACATCGCCGTCATCGGCGGCGGCGACTCGGCGATGGAGGAGGCGCTCTTCCTCACCAAGTTCGCTCGCTCGGTCACCGTGGTGCACCGGCGCGAATCGCTGCGAGCCTCCAAGATCATGGCCGATCGTGCGCTCGCCCACGAGAAGATCACCTTCGTGTGGAACTCCGAGGTCGCAGACGTGGTCGGCGGCGACAAGGTGACGGGTCTCAAGCTCCGCAACATCGTCGACGGAAGCGAGTCCGAGATCGCCGTGACCGGCGTCTTCGTGGCTATCGGCAACGATCCCCGCACGAGCCTCGTCAAGGACGTTCTCGCGCTCACCCCGGAAGGGACGATCGCCGTCGAGGGCCGATCCTCCAAGACGAGCATCCCGGGCGTCTTTGCCGCCGGCGACGTCGTGGACCCCACGTACCGGCAGGCAATCACTGCAGCCGGTTCGGGTTGCGTCGCCGCCCTGGACGTCGAGCACTATCTCGCGGACGTCGAAGCTCGCTCCCTCGCCGCACAGTCCTGAGAACCCCCTAGAGATCGGATCAGAAGAGATGAGCAACGCCAAGAACGTCACCGATGCTGAGTTCACCGACAAGGTTCTTATGTCCGAAAAGCCTGTCATCGTGGACTTCTGGGCCGAATGGTGCGGGCCGTGCCGCAAGCTCGGCCCCATCCTTGACGACATTTCCGTCGAGTACGCCGACAAGGTTGACGTGGTGAAGGTCGATGTCGACAACAACCCGAACATCGCTGCCGAGTACGGCATTACTTCCATTCCCGCCGTCTACCTCTTCGAGAAGGGCAAGGTGACCGGAACGGTCATCGGTGCACGGCCCAAGCAGTACTTCGAGAAGGAGTGGAACGAGGTCCTCGCGAAGTAGGTGCTTCCGAGAGCCGCTCGATCCAGTGGAGGACGCGCTACGCGCGTCCTCCTCTTTTTCTATGTCCGGTTCTTTGGGCAGCGGCCTGCTAGGTCGAAAGGCACTTTCCAAGGGGGCCTCTTCACGTGTCGTTCACGTGAAACGAGCGAGCTCCGCACCACCAGGGACGGTCTGACTGAGGCTCTAAAGACTTATAGCGCGATGCCGGGACCGAGGCGGCCTTTCCGTCATTGCCGGAGCGATTCTCCGTTCGAAGCTATGCAAACAGCGTCTAACCGTTCGGCCAATGCGGCGGAAGCCTATGTTATTGCGCATCGGTCAGATTGGTGTCATTCCGTTTCACGTGAAACGAGGCGTTCCGCTGATGGCAACCAAAGATGTCCCACCGGGACGCCGCGGACTTCCAGCCCACAACCTGCATTCGGCAACCGCTACATTTTCGAACGCGTTCCCGAAGAGTCGGCACAAACGGGGAGGTCGCGCTATGACAGGCGCAGCTTCCTATGCGGAGAAACGCTCACCCAGCACCATGGGTAAGGCTGCCGTGCAAACCAATTGAGCGACACCGCCGGGGGCTCCGCAAACTTCAGTTGCTCAGGACAGCTTTGGGTCGCTCCAGTGACTGATGAGATCACGGATTTCGTACGGGGGCACGTCGTTCGCTATCGATGGCAGACCTCCTGTAACCCAGGTGCCTGAAACACGCGAGTTGCTGGGGATCGCCACGAGACGCGTCGTTCCGGGGGTCGGCCTTGTTTCACGTGAAACGGGGCGCCGTGTTCACTGGATCTCCGGCTGACGGCGTCGGGCGTCCAGGGTATCGTCTTCCCTTCAGAGACGTTGCTGACACATCGAGGCATCCACGCTTGTCGCGGAGGACTGCGCATTCATTGTGCGGGAACCAGTGGTCAGCGCTCCCCTGAGGAGCCGGCACCTAGCCGTACACCCGCGGGCGGGCCGCCAGCCGCGATTAAAGCAGGCCGTCTATCCCGCCGCGCCTGGTCGGGCGTGCGTCTCCCGACACTATGCTCGGCGCATCCCGACACTACGCACGCCGATCGACCCATGGAACGCGCCTGGGCCGATACCCAGGGACGACACCACAAGTTTGCGACCCAGAAAGCCTGTCGTACACACACCGCCAAGCAACCCTACCGACTGGCGAGAACGGGTCCACGCGATCGTGCGGATCCACGCAATCATGCGAGTCAGCCGAACACCGCGCCTTCCGATAGAGACCACATCGAGCCTCCCTCCAGCCCGGCAGTAGCATCCCCGCACTTCCATCGGTGTGAACAAAGGAGCCGTCGGGTCGGTCCACTCCGATCCCGACCGACTGTCGCTGAGCCTATATCCCGTCGAGATCGGACGGAACGTAGAGTGCTCGAGACACCTCCACCTCTGGGGGGACCATGCGGTCGTCGTTCCAGACAACGGGCCAGAACCGAGCAGGGATCACCGGGCGGCCTCTTCCCTCCATGTCGCTCGCCGGACCCTACGACAGTCTGACTCAGGGGTGGACTGCCACTTCTCAGCATTTTGCCTCGCACGACTGAAGCGATATGTCTACATCACCGCCAGACCATCCACCCGCCCACCACGTACCTGTGCCCCTTTCGGGCACCGCGTCAATCACGGCAGATGATGCCCCCGCCGCCGAGGGCGCCTCTCTACCCGCATGGTGCGAGGGGCATGACGCCTCCCGCCTGCTCCGTCGACCAATCATACGAACGGCTAAAACTGCTGAGCCTATGGTCTCCAGCCCGCTGGCCATCAGGTCAGAGAAGTGCGACTAACCGGCCGCACTGACACGCGGCACCCCCTTGCCGCACGGTTTCACGTGAAACAAGCAGTCTAGACAGTGCCCTGGGCGGCGCTTCGACGCCCACAGGGAACGACACATCCACCGTGTTATCCACATTTGGACTCAACCGCATCCCGGTTCTCCACAGGGATATCCACAGCCGCTATCCACAGACGCGTGTCCGAACTCACGGGCCCCACCAGCACTTGAGGCCTGACACAGCCACTTCGCCGCGACGGATCCCGTTTCCCCCGCACAATGCCCGCCACTCCTAGCGGGCCTGCGGGCGGCATAATCCGCTCCGCAGAGCAATTCGTGCGGCCGCCGCCCGCGGAATTCGGCCGTTTCCGGTCTACTTTCGGTGCAGCACTCTCACCCGACAAGTTCGCAGGTCCACGGCGGGAACAGATCGGAGCGCCCCAGTGCAGGGGTGCTGCCGCGGCGATGCGATCGAGGGGGCAGGACGATGTGCAGGAACCGTCCTACGAGGGTCAGATAGTGGAGCGCGTCGTCGCTATCCCCAGCTGGTATCCACAGCTTTATCCACAGCAGCCCACCGCCAAGTTCTCCAGTGACCACAGGGATATCCACAGCAGCAGCACGGAGTATCTGTGGTCACGTCAGCAACGGGCCCGCCCCTCGCAGCTAGCGGCAGCGTGCGTCGCGCGCCCCGAGTCGGCACATACGCCCGATATAAAACGCCACCGCTGCCCGACGCTGCGCAATAGGCAAAAGTGGGAGAGGTTCCGAATCGTCAGACCCCATGTTGTACTCGACCTCTGTCTGTGAGCGCCGGCGATCACTCATATGTGCCTAGTCAGGCCGTGTCGAGCCACCCCTGCTACAAATTGGTTTAGCCACCTCCGTGCCATGGTACTGGCCGCCAATTCGTCACATCCCTGAGAAGGCCCTGACCTGGAGCGGGCCAGCTGGCCGCCAGTGCGCTGTTGACGTAGGCGGTCTTGCGCGAGCTCTCGCAGAGGGCCGCCTCTTCCACACGACAGCTCCTAAGCCGCGCGATGGGCCCCGGAGCACAAAGACCAATTGGGTTTTTTCGGCGACCTGAGCCGTCGCGCCCGCGGCCGCCCATGCGCCTGGCAATGCGGTCAGGGACCCTGATGTTTCACGTGAAACGCAAGCGCCCATCGTTTACCGGCCTACGTAGCGTCCTGGCAACACCGCGAGTACCTAGAACTCGCTCAAACTGTCCGGGCGAGGTCCGCCCCAAAATTGCCGGGACCGGGCCGTGGCTACACTGCTGACGGCCATACGCAATGTCAACGAGGTCGCGTGAGCCGGCGACTCAGCTTGCTACCGTGAAGGAAAGTGGGACCCGGCCCACCCGTGGAATCGCTGTCCGCCTCCCATAGCGGATGCCCCTCCGGGGAACATCCGCACGGTCGTACCCTTCGCTACCCGGCAGCGCGGCGGAAACCGTTTCACGTGAAACATAGGATCAATTTGCGGCTGGGAAGCGGAAGGTTGGGGGGTGGAGACGCCCATTGCTGCCCCCGACAGAACGGCCACGTTCAGGGCACAGCGACAATTTGGGTGCTCTGGAAGGACACTTAGACTCCCGCAAGCGCCCCCAAAAACGCAACCCCAGTGCATCTTCGTGCTGCGATCTGGCGCCATCTTGGATCAGGAGCCGAGCCAAATAGTGCGACCGTCGCGGCAATCGCCTACCGCAATCCTGGCACCGGTCCCCCGCGAAGGGCACTCTTGCTGCTGGTCGAACGCAAAGACATTCGAGCCGGTACATGAAATGGCTTTCACCCGCCCCGTCAGCCCGGTACCACTTTAATCCATGCAGGCGCTCTACAGCTCGAACCGCCACGCGCGCAGTCGCCAGCCGGCATGATTGCGGACCACCGTGCGGAACGCCTAAGAGAGCGGCCATAGGGATGCAACGTGAGCGATCTGATCTAGCGACCAGCCAAGCCTCTCAGCGACTCATGCTCGCGGCGTGCGGAGGGGTGCGCTCCCCATTATCGACAGCAGTCGGCACCGCAACCGTGGTCCGAGGGTGTCAGCGGTAGTCGCACCGCGTCAAGAACGTGCTCTACCGGCGACCGGTGGCAGCGCAAGATTCGCCCCATCGACTTTTAGGTCCGCTAAGGCGAGTGCAGCACGGGCGATGAATCGATCTTTGAGTGATGTGTTCCGCCCACAGAACCGCATAACACCCGGCCACACGCGATCGATACGTCCCCCAACACAGCGACGTCTCCGCACCGGCAGAAAGCGCACGGACCGAGCTCGCGCCAGTCCAAAAACAAGGCCCGTTTCACGTGAAACGGGCCTTGTGGGACATCAGCGAGCAGAAGGACTACTCCTCTTCGGGGCTGATCAGCGTCATGATGCGGTTGAGATCCTCCACGGAGGCAAACTCGATGCTGACCTTGCCCTTCCGGGCACCAAGGGTGATCTTCACGTTGGTATCGAGACGATCCGCCAGATTGGACGCCAGGAAGTCGAGGCGCTCGTGCCGGGCGTTGTTCCGCGTCGATGCGCGCCGCGCCTCCTGAGGCTCCTGATACAGGGCCACCGCCTCCTCGGTGGCGCGCACCGACAGGCCTTCGGCCACGATCTTCTGCGCGACCCGCTCCATTGCAGCATCGTCAGGCAGGGACAGGAGCGCCCTCGCATGGCCGGCGCTGAGCACGCCCGCGGCCACCCGGCGCTGGACGAGCGGCGGAAGGCGAAGCAGCCGGATGGTGTTGGAGACCTGGGGTCGCGAGCGGCCGAGGCGGTCCGCGAGCTCCTCGTGGGTGGTTCCGAAGTCCTGGAGGAGCTGCTGGTAGGCAGCTGCCTCTTCAAGGGGGTTCAGCTGGCTCCGGTGGAGGTTCTCGAGGAGCGCGTCGCGGAGCAGGGCGTCGTCGCCCGTCTCGCGGACGATCGCCGGGATTGCGGTCAGTCCTGCGGCCTTCGCCGCACGCCAGCGTCGCTCGCCCATGACGAGTTCATAGCTTTCGCTACCGGATTCGGTTGACTTCCGAACCACGATCGGCTGCAGGATCCCGATCTCGCGCACCGAGTGCACGAGCTCCGCCATGTCTTCCTCATCGAAGACCGAACGGGGCTGCTTCCGGTTCGGATGGATGTCGTCCACACCGACTTCGGCAAACTGTGCTCCTGGAACCTCGACGAGGTCGAGCTCGTCCTCCGCCGGTGCGCGCTTTGCGCGGGAACGGCCCGCGCGTGGCTCAGGCTGCCCGAGGGCCGATGAGTCGACCGCAGGGCCGTCCTCCCCCGGCTCGGCGTCAGCGTCGACAGAGGAGGGCCTGGAGGCAGGTGCATCCACAGACGACGCGGAGGACCTCGCAGCACCCTGACCGTCACGCTCACCGGCCGAGGCCTGCGCGGCATCCATGGTCTCGGCATCAGGAGCCTCTGCCTGCTCCTGCGACCCCTGAGCGGTCCGGCGCCCCGTGTCAGGGAAGAACAGGTCGACGGGGCGCGACGGCGTCGCCGAGCCGCTAGCCGGGGCCGTGCTCGGGATGAGGGCTCCCAGGCCCCGGCCGAGTCCTCGGCGCTTCTCGCTCATAGCGGTTTCCTCCCTTGAGCCCGATCGCCCGGGCACTGGCTGTTCACAGGTGGTGCGAGACGGATGACCCGCCAACGAGCTAGCGTTCCGCGATCTCGGCCGCGGCCTCGAGGTAGGACAGTGCACCCGTCGACGTCGGATCGTAGGTCAGCACCGTCTGCTGGTAGCTGGGGGCTTCGGAGATCCGCACGGAACGAGGCACCACGGCTTCCAGGACCTGCTCGGGGAAATGCTCGCGCACCTCGGCCGCGACTTGGGCAGCGAGGTTAGTCCGACCGTCGTACATCGTCAGGAGGATCGTCGAGACGCGCAGGTCGGCGTTGAGGTGCTTCTGGATCATCTCGATGTTCTTGAGCAGCTGGCTCAGACCCTCGAGGGCGTAGTACTCGCACTGGATCGGGATCAGGACCTCGGTCGCAGCACAGAATGCATTGACGGTGAGGAGGCCGAGGCTCGGCGGGCAGTCGATGAAGATGTAGTCGAGGCGTTCCAGCCCCGCCTTCTCACGCTCTGCAGCGTAGTTGTCGATGGCGCGGCGCAGACGCTGCTCGCGCGCCACCAGCGAGACCAGCTCGATCTCGGCCCCTGCCAGATGGATGGTCGCCGGCGCGCAGACCAGGTTCTCCACGTCGGGGCATGGGGCGACGACGTCCTTCAGCGGGGCATCGTTGATGAGGACGTCGTAGATGCTCTCGACTTCTGAGTGGTGCTCGATGCCGAGCGCTGTCGACGCGTTCCCCTGGGGGTCGATGTCGATCACGAGGACCTGCATCCCCGCGGAGGCGAGCGCCGCGGCGATGTTCACCGTCGTGGTGGTCTTCCCGACCCCGCCCTTCTGGTTGGACACGGTGAAGACGCGAGTGTGGTCTGGGCGGCGGAGCGTGCGCCCGCTGAGCCTCTCACGGCGGCGCGCCTCACTCGCAAGCTGGCTCGCGATCGGGCTGCCCTCGTCCAGATTCTGGAGGAAGGACTGGGCATCGCCCCTCGGCGCGGCCAGGAGCTCTGTCGGAGCTGACGGTGGCTGAGGACCCGCTTCCGTGGCTCCGCTGGCCGTGGCGCGCGCAGACCCCAGCGTCAAAAAGGGAGGTATGCGCTGGGCCGACGTCTCGCCACTGGTCACTGTCAACTCACTCTCGATTCGCGTCGATTGCCTCTCCCTAGACTAGCCGCTCAACCCGTCGTCCCGCGGGAGTTCAGGCCTCGCCGACGTCGATCCTCACAACGGTGGTCGGCACTTCCAGCAGGCTCTCGCCCACGGTGTGCACGTCTACGGAATGGCCCTTGAACTTCCGGATGGCCTTGGCGGCCTTCTCCACTTCCTCCGCCGCGCTGCGCCCCTTGATCGCCACGAGGGTCCCGGACCCCCGCAGCAGCGGAAGCGTCATGGGCACCAGCGTGGTGAGCGCGGACACGGCACGGGCGGTGACGAAGCCGGCCTCCACCTCACCGGCCACCTGCTCGGCGCGCCCCCTCAGCACGGTGACGTTGCCGAGGCCCAGGTCGGCGATGACCTCTTCGAGCCACAGCACGCGCCGCTCGAGCGGCTCGATGAGCGTCAGGTGCAGATCGGGCCGAGCGATGGCAAGGCACAGGCCGGGGAGCCCGGCCCCGCTCCCGACATCTGCGACGCGGGCCCCCGCGGGGAACTCGGACTCGATGACGGCACAGTTGAGCACATGCCTGCTCCACAGCCGCGGGACCTCCCGGGGGCCGATCAGGCCGCGCTCGAGGCCAGACGTAGCGAGGTGGTCCACATAGCGGCGCGCGAGGTCGAGGCGATCGCCGAACAGGTGCTCGGCGGCGGCCAGATCGCGTCCGGCCAGTTCGGGCACACCGCCGACGGCGGCGTCAGCGGGCGACTTCTCGGCCACGGCGTTCAGTCGGCGGAGACGACGATGTGCCGCGCGGCGCCCTCGCCCTCCGACTCGCTCGTGAATCCGAGGTCTGCCACGGCGTCGTGCACGATCTTGCGCTCGTACGAGCTCATCGGCTCGAGGTGGACGGTCTGCTCGCCGGCCTTGACCCGCTCGACGGCCTGCTCAGCGAGCTCCTGCAGGCGCACCGACCGCTCGCCGCGGTAGCCGTTGATGTCCAGGACGAGCCGCGAGCGGTTCCCGGTGGCGGAGAGCACGGACAGGCGGGTGAGCTCCTGAAGGGCCTCGAGGACCTCGCCGTCGGCGCCCACGAGCGTGTCGAGGCCCTCGGCCTCGTCGTCACCGACGACCGAAAGGTAGGTCCTGCCGTTGCGGACCTCGATGTCGATGTCACCGTCGATGTCGGCGATGTCGAGGAGTTCTTCAAGGTAGTCGGCGGCGACGTCGCCCTCCTCCTCGAGCCGGCTGAGCGGCGTCTCGGAGCCGGCGCCCTCGGCGTCGTGGTCCTCGGGAAGGTTCACGGCAGTGCTCTCGGAGGTCATGACTTCTTCTTCCTGTTCTTCCGCTGCGGCTGCTGGCGCTGCGTCTTGGGCTCCGGCGGGGGCGGGATGTCCTCGGGACGCATGACCTTGCCCGTGGTGACGTCGATCGGGGCGAGGCCCTTCGCAGCCCGGCGCTCGTTGAGGGCACGCGCCGCCGGGGACCCGGGAGCGGGCATCCGGCGGATCACGTAGAACTGCTGGCCCATGGTCCACAGGTTGGAGATCGTCCAGTAGATCAGGACGCCGATCGGGAAGTTGATGCCGCCGATCCCGAAGACGAGCGGGAGGATGTAGAGCAGGATCTTCTGCTGGCGCATGAACGGGCTGGCCATGGCCGCGTCGGACATGTTCTTCGCCATGATCTGCTTCTGGGTGATGAACTGCGAGGCCGTCATCGCCACGATCATCAGGATCGAGAGGATGGCCACGGCGATCGCGTCCCCGCCGCCGCCGTGCAGCAGCGAGGCGGAGAGCGGTGCCCCCAGAATGCTCGAGTTGTGGAACTGCTCGACCTGGTCGTGGGTCATCGCACCGATGCCCGTGTTGTTCGCCTGCGCGTTGCTGATCCCCGAGAGCACGCGGAAGAGCCCGAAGAAGAACGGCATCTGGATCAGCATGGGCAGGCAGGCCGAGAACGGGTTGGTCCCGTGCTGCTTGTAGAGCGCCATCTGCTCCTGGGCCATGGCCTGCCGCGAGAGCTGGTCGGTCTTGCCCTTGTACTTCGCCTGGAGCTTCTGGAGGTCGGGCTGCAGGAGCTGCATGCCCCGCTGGGCCTTGATCTGCTTGACGAAGACCGGGATCAGTGCGCCGCGGATCACCAGCACGAGCCCGATGATGGAGAACGTCCACGTCCAGCCGCTCGCTGCGGGCAGGCCGATGAAGGACAGGGCCTCGTGGAAGGCCACCATGACGAAGGAGACCAGCCACTCGAAGGGCAGAAGTATTGTCCCTAGAGGGTCCATGCGTTTTCCCTGTTCCTCATGTCAATTGCTCGTGTCATTGGGGCGCGGACCCTCAGGGCCAGCGTCGGTCCAGAAGCGGTCCGGGTGGTTCAGCACGACGATCCACGGGATGCGGTCGTCGGGCCAGTGGCGGTGGCCTTCCGGGACCGGATCGATGCCCCCGGCGTTCCAGGGATGGCATCGGACCAGCCGGCGCACCGCCAGATACGATCCTCGCACAGCGCCGTGCACGGTGACGGCCTCGAGCGCGTACGCCGAGCAGGAGGGGAAGAACCGGCACACCTGCCCGTACAGCGGGGACACGATGGCGCGGTAGGCCTTCAGCAGCAGGATGAGCGCGTGCTGCGGGAGGGTCCAGACGAAACGGCCGACGGCGGCCGCCCACCTCAGGAGCACAGCTCGCCGCGCGCCGGCGGGCATCTCAGCCACCGCTGCCATCCGCTGTCCTCTCCCCTCCGGCGGCCCCGTCGGGGCTGGTGCCCCGATCGAGGCGGCGCAGGGCTGCGCCGAGCGCCGATTCGTAGTCCGTGCTGAGGTCGTCCCAACTCGCCGTCGACGATGCGGGCAGTGCGCGCACGACGACGTCGAGCCCCACGGGGCGCCCGCGTACCGTCGAGGCTGCAGCCTCCCTCAGCCTCCGTTTAACGAGGTTGCGGGTGACTGCGTTCCCCACGGCCTTGGACACGATGAAGCCGAACCGGCTCGCCCGTCCATCGTTGGGGGCCGCATACAGCACGACGTTCCGGCGTCCTTGGCGGACGCCGGAACGTACGGTATGCGTAAAGTCCGCGCCGGAGCGCAGGCGATGGGCCGCGGCGAGCATCAGTCCGCCATCAGCGCGTGCCCGCGATCCGACCCGGCCGAGTCAGGACTCAGGCCGAGAGCTCAACGCGGCCCTTGGACCGGCGCGCAGCCAGGATGGCGCGGCCGGCGCGGGTGCGCATCCGCAGACGGAAGCCGTGCTTCTTGGCACGACGGCGGTTGTTCGGCTGAAAAGTCCGCTTGCTCACTTCTCTCACTCCAGTAGATCGAGCGCGTCTGCCGGACGGGTCGAAGTGCTGGCGGACGCTATGTATTCAGGGCCTGCCGCCCCCGCCGCGCCTCATGCCGGCATCCGCAGCACGAGCACCCGATGAGGGGCTGTGCGTGGGGCGTGCCGAGGGCATGCGACAGGAGAAGTAGGCAGACACAAAGGACTTAACGACGTTAGGGCACGGCAAGGGGCGGCGTCAATTCGCCGTACCGGTCCCCGGCGGGGCCAGCGCAGCCGGACCCCTTCTGGGGAGGTTGTCCCCAGCTGTGGCCAACTCCACTCACAGGCCTGTGGACAGCGCCCTTGCGCGGCCCCCGCGGAGAACTTCACCAGTGTAATTCCTCGGCCCGCCGATGCCAGCTATCTTCTGGGTTGTCCCATCCTCTAGTCTGTTCGAGCGCCCTCCTCCACGCCTGTGGGTATCCCTGTGGATGAAACAAGCGGTTCAGAGGATGTCGGCGCACTGACGGGGGTGAAACGCCTCCCTGCCCGCGTCCGGTTCGCCTCCGGTCATCGTCGCGTCACGGACGCCGGGGCAGCGAGGGCGTGAGAAGCGAAGCAGGCAGGTAGAGGAGCACATGGGACCAGAGGAAGCCAACGAAGCCAACACCCTTGGCAGTTCGTGGCGCCGCGTGGTGCGCCTCCTCGAGGAGGACGACCGGGTCTCGCCGCGCCAGCGCGGGTTCGTCTCGCTGGCGCAGGCGCAGGGGCTCATCGGCTCAACCCTCCTCGTCGCCGTCCCCAACGAGCTCACCCGCGAAGTCCTGCAGGGCCAGGTCAAGTCCGCCCTCGACGACGCCCTCCGGTCAGTCTTCTCCGAGGACATCCGGTGCGCGATCGACGTCGACACCGATCTCGTGCCGGTGCGCGCCGAGACGTTCGAGCCCGTCAAGCGGCCCGAGATCCGCGAGGCCATCCGCGAGGAGCTCCGCCCGGCGCCGACGCCGCCGAGCACCTCCCAGGAGGTCAGCCGCCTCAACCCGAAGTACGTGTTCGACACGTTCGTGATCGGCGCCTCTAACCGCTTCGCCCATGCGGCGGCGGTCGCGGTGGCGGAGGCACCCGCCAAGGCGTACAACCCGCTGTTCATCTACGGCGACTCCGGCCTAGGCAAGACGCACCTGCTGCACGCGATCGGCCACTACGCCCGCCGCCTCTACAACGGCATCCGCGTGCGGTACGTGAACTCCGAGGAGTTCACCAACGACTTCATCAACTCCATCCGCGACGACGAGGGCACGAGCTTCAAGACCACGTACCGGAACGTGGACCTGCTCCTGATCGACGACATCCAGTTCCTCGCCGGCCGCACGGGGACCATGGAGGAGTTCTTCCACACGTTCAACGCCCTGCACAACAGCAACAAGCAGGTCGTCATCACCTCGGACCAGCCCCCCAAGGCCCTGCACGGCTTCGAGGACCGGATGAAGTCCCGCTTCGAGTGGGGCCTCCTGACCGACATCCAGCCGCCGGACCTCGAGACCCGCATCGCGATCCTCCGCAAGAAGGCCAACAGCGAGGGCCTCTCCGCGCCGGACGACGCGCTCGAGTACATCGCGTCGCGCATCTCGGCGAACATCCGCGAGCTCGAGGGCGCCCTGATCCGCGTGACGGCCTTTGCGAGCCTGAACAAGCAGCCGGTCGACGTCGCGCTGGCCGAGATGGTTCTCAAGGACCTCATCACCGACGAGTCCGCCCTGGAGATCACGGCGGAGCAGATCCTCACGGAGACCGCGGCGTACTTCAAGCTCACGGTCGACGAGCTCAACAGCAAGTCCCGTACGCGCACGCTCGTCACGGCCCGCCAGATCGCGATGTACCTCTGCCGCGAGCTCACGGACATGTCGCTGCCGAAGATCGGGCAGGTCCTCGGGGGCCGCGACCACACCACGGTCATCCACGCCGACCGGAAGATCCGGGAGCTGATGGCCGAGCGGCGCGCGATCTACAACCAGGTGACGGAGCTGACGAACAAGATCAAGCAGGCCCAGCGGGGCCTGTAGCCGGCGGGAGCCTCGCGCCTGCACGTGCCTTATTAACAGGCACCTGTGGACAAGCCTGTGGATGGTTAAGTGCACATCCTGCCGCCATGGGCTTAAAACCCCCAGGACCGCTGTGGAGAGTCCGAATGACACGAATCCGGGCGTCCACAGCCCACCCTCAGGCTCTCCGCACTGGATCAACACGGGATGAACAGGCAAGTTCCGCGGACGGCCGCGGCCACAGCCGGTTATCCACAGTTTCCACAGCACTTATTAACACCACCAATTACAAGAATCTTCAGGCCGTTAGCCAACAGTTGCCCTTCCCCGCCCGAACAGCACTCGCCCTGGGCCAGCCGCGCAGCCGAGCCGGGTCCAGGCCGGCTTGAATCCGTGAGCACCCATGGGGCTAAGCTGTGCTCAACGCTTGCTGTGGGTCCGCAGCCTCGAACCGAGGCCTTCGCCGGGCCCGGCCGGCACCCCTGAACGTGTGCCCCCGCGGCCAATGAGACAGCGATGAAAGGCGGAACGCGTCCGTGAAGTTCCGAGTCGAACGGGATGTCCTCACCGAGGCCGTGAGCTGGGCGGCCCGCTCGCTCTCTCCGCGTCCCCCTGTGCCCGTCCTGGCCGGCCTGCTGCTCAAGGCCCACGACGGCGTCGTGAGCCTCAGCAGCTTCGACTACGAGACGTCCGCCCGCCTCGAGATCCCGGCCGAGATCCGAGATGAGGGCACCATCCTCGTCTCCGGCCGGCTCCTCGCAGACATCTGCCGCAGCCTTCCCGCCGCCCCGGTGGATGTCGAGACCGACGGCACCAAGGTCACGCTCACGTGCCGCCGCAGCTCGTTCCACCTCGCCACGATGCCCGAGGCCGAGTACCCGCCCCTGCCGGGGCTCCCCGCCATCCTCGGATCCGTCCCGGGTGACACGTTCGCGAAGGGCGTGGCCCAGGTGACGATCGCCGCGAGCAAGGACGACACCCTACCGATCCTCACCGGCGTGCGGATGGAGATCGAGAACGAGCTCATCACCCTCCTCGCCACCGACCGCTACCGCCTCGCGATGCGCGAGATCCCGTGGAATCCCGCTAGCCCCGGGACCTCAACCGCCGCCCTCGTGAAGGCCAAGACCCTCAGCGAGGTCGCCAAGACGCTGGGCGGCTCCGGCGAGCTGAATCTCGCCCTGGCGGACGACGACTCGCGGCTCATCGGCTTCGAGAGCGGCGGCCGCACCACCACCTCGCTCCTGGTCGACGGCGACTACCCGAAGATCCGGTCGCTCTTCCCCGAGTCCACCCCGATCCACGCCGTGGTCGCGACGCAGGAGCTCGTCGAGGCCGTGCGCCGCGTCTCGCTCGTGGCGGAGCGGAACACCCCGGTCCGCCTCGCGTTCACGGACGGCCTCGTGACCCTCGACGCCGGGACCGGCGAGGACGCCCAGGCCTCGGAGGAGCTCGAGGCGAAGCTCGACGGCGAGGCGATCACCGTCGCCTTCAACCCGCACTACCTCATCGAGGGCCTGGCCGTCATCGAGACACCGTTCGTGCGCTTCTCGTTCACGAGTGCCCCGAAGCCCGCCATGATCACCGCCCAGCGTGAGCTCGACGGCGACGACGAGGTCGACTACCGCTACCTCGTCATGCCTGTGCGCCTGCCGAACTGACCCGGGTCCGGCAGCCCTCCGCCGCTCACGACGACCACAGCCCCACGAAGGGAGACCCGGCTATGCACATCGGACTCATCGGCCTCGGCAAGATGGGCTTCAACATGCGCGAGCGGCTCCGCCGCGCGGGCATCGAGGTCACCGGCTACGACCCCAACCCTGAGGCCTCGGACGCCGCATCCGTCGACGAGCTCGTGGCCGCGCTGCCGGCGCCGCGCATCGTGTGGGTCATGGTGCCCTCCGGCGCTGTCACCGACGCCGTCGTGGCCGACCTCGCCGAGAAGCTCCAGGCGGGTGACCTCGTCATCGACGGGGGAAACTCACGCTTCACCGAGGACCAGCGGCACGCCGAGCAGCTCGGGCAGAAGGGGATCCGCTTCCTCGACTGCGGCGTCTCCGGCGGGGTCTGGGGACTCGAGAACGGCTACGGGCTCATGGTCGGCGGCGATGCGGCGGACGTCGAGCGGGCGCTTCCGGTCTTCGACGCGCTCCGTCCGGAGGGCGAGCGGGCCGACGGCTTCGTCCATGTGGGCGGCACGGGCGCGGGCCACTACGCCAAGATGGTCCACAACGGCATCGAGTACGGGCTCATGCAGTCCTACGCAGAGGGCTACCAGCTGCTGGCCGCCAAGGACATCATCACCGACCTGCCGGGGACCTTCCGGGCGTGGCAGAAGGGCACCGTGGTGCGCTCATGGCTGCTCGACCTGCTGGTCAAGGCCCTCGAGGAGGACCCGGGCCTGGCCAACATCGACGACTACGTCGAGGATTCGGGCGAGGGCCGCTGGACGGTCGAGGAGGCGATCGCCAACGCGGTGCCGGCCCCCGCGATCACTGCGGCGCTGTTCGCGCGCTTCGAGTCCCGCGAGGACTCCTCCCCCGCGATGAAGATGGTCTCGGCCCTCCGCCACCAGTTCGGCGGGCACGCGACGCGCCCGGCGAAGTAGAGCGGAGCCCCGCCGACCGGTGTACGCCGAACGCCTCTCCCTGACCGACTTCCGCTCCTACGCCCAGCTCGACCTCGAGCTGTCCCCGGGTGCGACGGTCCTCGTGGGCCAGAACGGGGTCGGCAAGACCAACCTCGTGGAAGCGCTCGGGATGCTCTCGACGCTCAGCTCCCACCGGGTCAGCTCGGACGCTCCCCTCGTGCGCTTCGGCGCCGAGCGCGCACTGGTGCGCGCCGCCTTCGTGCGGGGAACGCAGCGCTCGGCGCTCGAACTCGAGATCAACCCCGGGCGCGCCAACCGCGGCCGCATCAACCGCGGGGCCACGATCCGCGCCAGGGACCTCCTCGGAATCGCCCGCACCGTCCTGTTCGCCCCCGAGGACCTCGCCCTCGTCAAGGGCGACCCCTCGTCCCGGCGCCGCTTCCTCGACGAGCTCCTCACCGTGCTCCTGCCCCATCTCGCGGGGACGCGCGCGGACTACGACCGCGTGCTCAAGCAGCGCAACGCGCTCCTGAAGAGCGCCCGGGCCGCGAGGTTCTCGCGCCGGGGCGGCCCCGAAGCCCGTGACGCCTCGGGCGGGGCCAGCGTCGAGTCGACGCTCGAGGTGTGGGACACGCATCTGGCCCAGGCCGGAGCACGCCTGCTGGCGGCGCGGGTCGCCCTCGTCGGACGCCTCGCCCCGCACCTCGATGCCGCCTACGCCCAGCTGACGGACGGATCGAAGGTGGCCCGTGCCGTCTACCGCTCGAGCGTCGAGGGTGCGGTCCCCGACGCGGAGGAGGACGCGGACGACGCCGGCCACGCGCCGTCGTCCTTCGGGGAACCTCCTGCGGCGGGCGGCTCCCCCGGCCTCGCCGGCCTCGGGGTCGACGAGATCGCCGAGCGCTTCCTCGCCGCCCTCGCGGCGGCGCGCCCACGCGAGCTCGAGCGCGGCCTGACACTCGTGGGCCCGCACCGCGACGACCTCGAGCTCCTCCTGGGTGAGGCGCCCGCGAAGGGGTTCGCCTCCCACGGCGAGACCTGGTCGTTCGCGCTCGCGCTGCGCCTCGCCTCCTACTACGTGATGCTCGACGACTCGGCCGTGCCGGGGGACGAGCCCATCCTCATCCTCGACGACGTGTTCGCCGAGCTCGACGCGACGCGGAGGACCCGGCTCGCCGCGATCGTGGCCAAGGCGGAGCAGGTCCTCGTCACGGCCGCGGTCGACGCCGACATCCCGCCCGAGCTCGGTGGGCGGCGGATCCGCGTGTTCCCCGGCGCCGTCGACGATGGCGACGCCGCGCGCCCGGAGCACGGGGATGCCTGAGGAGACGGACCCCGGGCTCCCCGACGGGATCGATGCCGCCCGTGCCGCCCTCAACCGGGTGCGCCAGGCCGCCCAGGCGCGCGGCGAGGTCCGCGTCCGTGCCACGGGGCCGCTCGTGGCGGATCCCAACGCCCCCCGGCCGCGGCCCCGTCAGCGGCCGGCGGCCGGCTACAGCGGGCGGGACCCCCAGGGACTCGGCAGCGTGGTCAGCCGCATGGTCGCCGAGCGCGGCTGGAACTCCCCCGTGTCCGTCGGGTCGGTCATGTCCCGGTGGGCGCAGCTCGTGGGTCCGGAGATCTCGGCGCACTGCACGCCGGAAAGCTTCGAGGGCACCGAGCTGCGCGTCCGCTGCGACTCCACGGCGTGGGCCACCCAGCTCCGCCTCCTGGCCCCTCGCCTCATGGACCGCTTCCGGCGCGAGCTCGGGGACGGGATCGTCACGAAGATCCACGTGCTGGGCCCCTCGGCGCCGAGCTGGCGGAAGGGTCCGCGCCATGTCCGCGGGCGAGGACCGCGCGACACGTATGGGTGAGGACGGGCGGATCCCGTGGACGGCGCGTGGGGCGCCCGGCAGCCCGGGACCCACACTCCCCCTTGGAAGGCCTCCATTGCGAGTCGCCACGAGCCGCTTGCGCACCTCCCAGAGGCATTCGGGGTGCCGTTGTCGGCCCCCGCGTGCGGGAGCCGGTAGAATTGACACGTTAAGCCTGCCGAACGGAAGAGGGGTCGAGAACGCCTGTGGCTGACGAGAGTCCAGTGGACCCAAACACCCAGCAGAACGAGCACGAGCCCAGCGGGCAGCAGGTTCCATCGCAGCCCTCCGGATCCAGCCCCGAACCCCGTGAATACGGGGCGAGCAGCATCACCGTGCTCGAAGGCCTCGAGGCCGTCCGCAAGCGGCCGGGCATGTACATCGGCTCCACCGGGCCCCGCGGCCTCCACCACCTCGTGTACGAGGTCGTGGACAACTCGGTCGACGAGGCGCTGGCCGGGTACTGCGACCACATCCAGGTCACGCTCCAGGACGACGGCGGCGTGCGGGTCGAGGACAACGGCCGCGGCATCCCCGTCGACATCCATCCCACCGAGGGCAGGCCCACTGTCGAGGTCGTCATGACGATCCTGCACGCCGGCGGCAAGTTCGGCGGTGGCGGGTACAGCGTCTCCGGCGGCCTCCACGGCGTCGGCATCTCCGTGGTCAACGCACTCTCGACCCGCGTGGAGACCGAGGTGCGGCGGCAGGGCCACGCCTGGCGCATGTCCTTCCGCGACGGAGGCCACCCGGTCGGCGACCTCATCGAGGGCGAGGCGACGGACTCCACCGGAACGATCCAGACCTTCTACCCGGATCCGTCGATCTTCGAGAGCACGGAATTCGACTTCGAGACCCTCCGCGCCCGCTTCCAGCAGATGGCCTTCCTCAACAAGGGCCTGCGCATCACCCTCACGGACGAGCGGCGCGGCGAGGAGGAGGAGAGCGAGGTCGCCGGCGAGAGCGCCGAGGCCGGCGTCCCCGCCGAGGAGGCCAAGTCCACTCCCACCCGCCGAGTGGTCGACTACAAGTACGAAGACGGCCTGCTCGACTACGTCAAGCACCTGAACTCCTCGAAGAAGATCGAGGTGATCCACGAGGAGGTCATCGCGTTCGAGAGCACGGACCACGAGCGCAAGATGGCCCTCGAGGTCGCGATGCAGTGGACCACCGCCTACGCGGAGTCGGTGCACACGTACGCGAACACGATCAACACCCACGAGGGCGGCACCCACGAGGAGGGCTTCCGCGCGGCGATGACCTCGCTCGTGAACCGCTATGCGCGCGAGAAGGGCATCCTCAAGGACAAGGACGACAACCTCAGCGGCGAGGACGTGCGCGAGGGCCTCACCGCCGTCGTCAGCATCAAGCTCGCCGAGCCGCAGTTCGAGGGCCAGACCAAGACCAAGCTCGGCAACTCCGAGGCCAAGGGCTTCGTCCAGCGCGTGGTGACCGACCAGCTCGGCGACTGGCTCGAACGCAACCCGGGTCCCGCCAAGGACGTGATCCGCAAGGCCATCCAGGCCTCGCAGGCCCGCATGGCCGCCCGGAAGGCCCGCGACAACGCCCGCCGCAAGAGCCCGCTCGAGTCCTTCGGGATGCCGGGCAAGCTCTCGGACTGCTCGAGCAAGGACCCCTCGCGCTGCGAGGTCTACATCGTGGAGGGCGACTCGGCCGGCGGCTCCGCCAAGCGCGGGCGCAACCCCGAGACGCAGGCGATCCTGCCGCTGCGCGGCAAGATCCTCAACGTGGAGCGCGCCCGCCTCGACAAGGCGCTCGGCAACGCCGAGGTCCAGTCGATGATCACCGCGTTCGGCTCGGGGATCGGCGAGGACTTCGACATCGCCAAGCTCCGCTACCACAAGATCGTGCTCATGGCCGATGCCGACGTGGACGGCCAGCACATCACCACGCTGCTGCTGACCCTGCTGTTCCGGTACATGCGGCCGCTCATCGAGAACGGCTACGTCTACCTCGCGCAGCCACCCCTCTACCGCATCAAGTGGTCCAACCACGCGCACGACTACGTGTTCAGCGACCGGGAGCGGGACGAGGCGATCCGGACGGGCCTGGCCAACGGCCAGCGGCTGCCCAAGGAGAACGGGATCCAGCGCTACAAGGGCCTCGGCGAGATGGACTACACCGAGCTGTGGGACACCACCATGGACCCGGACCGCCGCACGCTCCTGCAGGTGACCATGGAGGACGCCGCGGCCGCGGACCAGACGTTCTCCGTGCTGATGGGCGACGACGTCGAGTCCCGTCGCCACTTCATCCAGCAGAACGCCAAGGACGTCCGCTTCCTGGACATCTGATCTCGGGTCGGAAAGCAATTAGAGGAGAGAATCTTTGAGCGACGAGACTCCCGAGGACCCCACCGCGGGCACGCCGGGAACCGACCCGACGGCCTTCGTGCCTGAGGGCCCCGCCGAAGGCGACCGCGTCGAGCAGGTCGACCTCCAGACGGAGATGCAGCGGTCCTACCTCGACTACGCCATGGCAGTGATCGTGGGCCGGGCGCTGCCGGACGTGCGCGACGGGCTCAAGCCCGTCCACCGCCGCGTGCTGTACGCGATGTTCGACGGCGGCTACCGCCCCGACCGCGCGTTCAACAAGTGCGCCCGCGTGGTCGGCGACGTCATGGGCACGTACCACCCGCACGGCGACATGGCGATCTACGACGCCCTGGTCCGCCTCATCCAGGACTGGGTGATGCGGTACCCGCTCGCCCTCGGGCAGGGCAACTTCGGCTCCCCCGGCAACGACGGCGCCGCCGCCCCGCGGTACACCGAGACCAAGATGGCCCAGCTGGCCATGGAGATGGTCCGGGACATCGACGAGGAGACCGTCGACTTCCAGGACAACTACGACGGCAAGAACCAGGAGCCCACGGTCCTGCCGGCGCGGTTCCCGAACCTGCTGGTCAACGGCTCCTCTGGCATCGCCGTCGGCATGGCCACCAACATCCCGCCGCACAACCTGCGCGAGGTCGCGGACGGGGTGCAGTGGTACCTGCAGAATCCCGAGGCGACCCGGGAGGAACTCCTCGAGGCGCTCCTGCTGCGCATCAAGGGCCCGGACTTCCCCACCGGGGCGACCATCCTCGGCCGCCGCGGCATCGAGGACGCCTACCGGACCGGCCGCGGCTCGATCACGATGCGCGCCGTGGTCAACGTCGAGGAGATCCAGGGCCGCACGTGCCTCGTGGTGACCGAGCTGCCCTACATGGCGAACCCGGACAACCTCGCGATGAAGATCGCGGAGCTCGTCAAGGACGGCAAGGTCTCCGGCATCGCGGACCTCCGCGACGAGACCTCGGGCCGCACCGGCCAGCGCCTCGTGATCGTGCTCAAGCGCGACGCCGTGGCGAAGGTCGTGCTGAACAACCTCTACAAGCACACCCAGCTGCAGGACAACTTCGCGGCGAACATGCTCGCGATCGTCGACGGCGTGCCGCGCACCCTCTCGCTCGACGCGTTCGTGCGGCACTGGGTCACCCACCAGGTCGACGTGATCGTCCGGCGCACCCGGTTCCGGCTGCGCAAGGCCGAGGAGGAGATCCACATCCTCCGCGGCCTGCTCAAGGCGCTGGACATGCTCGACGAGGTCATCGCCCTCATCCGCCGCTCCCCCACGGTCGAGCAGGCGCGGGACGGACTGATGGAGCTGCTCGACATCGACGAGATCCAGGCCCGGGCGATCCTCGACATGCAGCTGCGCCGTCTCGCGGCCCTCGAGCGGCAGAAGATCCAGGACCGCAACGACGAGCTCGAGGCGCTCATCGCCGAGTACAACGCGATCCTCGCCGATCCTGCGCGCCAGCGGCAGATCATCTCCGAGGAGCTCAACGGGATCGTCGAGAAGCACGGCGACGACCGCCGCACGCGCATCGTCGCGGGCTTCGACGGCGACATGAGCATCGAGGACCTCATCCCCGAGGAGGAGATGGTCGTCACCATCACCCGCGGCGGCTACGTCAAGCGCACCCGCAGCGACCAGTACCGCCAGCAGCACCGCGGCGGCAAGGGCGTCCGGGGCGCGCAGCTGCGCGGGGACGACGTCGTGGAGCACTTCTTCGTCACGACGACCCACCACTGGCTCCTGTTCTTCACCAACCTCGGCCGCGTGTACCGGGCGAAGGCCTACGAGCTCGCCGAGGGCGGCCGCGACGCGAAGGGCCAGCACGTGGCGAACCTGCTCGCGTTCCAGCCCGACGAGCGGATCGCCCAGGTCCTGGACCTGCGGGACTACCAGCAGGCGCCGTACCTGGTCCTCGCGACCAAGGCCGGGCTCGTGAAGAAGACCCGGCTCGAGGACTACGACACCAACCGTTCCGCCGGCGTGATCGCCATCAACCTGCGCGACGGGGACGAGCTCGTCTCGGCGCAGATCGTCTCCGAGGACGACGACCTCATGCTCGTCTCCCGGCACGGCCAGTCCGTGCGCTTCACCGCGGACGACGACGCCCTGCGCCCCATGGGGCGGGCCACCAGCGGCGTGACGGGCATGAAGTTCCGTGACGACGACGAGCTGCTCGCCGCGGACGTCGTCGCCGAGGGCTCGTACGTCTTCATCGTCACCGAGGCCGGGTACGCCAAGAAGACCAGCGTCGAGGAGTACCGCCGGCAGGGCCGCGGCGGCCTCGGCATCAAGGTCGGGAAGTACGGCGAAGGCCGCGGGCACCTCATGGGGGCCCTGATCGTGACCGACGAGGACGAGGTCCTGGTGGTCATGGGCGGCGGCCGCGTGGTCCGCTCCTCGGTGTCCGGGGTCCCGGCCACCGGGCGCGACACGATGGGCGTCATCTTCGCCAAGCCGGACAAGGGCGACCGGATCATCGCGGTCGCCAAGAACAGCGAGCGTTCGCTCGCGGTGGAAGGCGACGAGGCGGAGGAGGGGGCCGAGGGCACTCCCGAGGGTGCCCCCGGCACTGAGGAGGAGGCAGCGGTGGAGGCTCATGCCGTAACGTTGTCCCCAGACTCTGACCAGACTCCGGGAGGTAACGAGTGAGCACGCCCGAGAACACGCCGTCGTCCGGGGGCTATCCGCAGGCCGCGTCCCCGTCACGGCCGCCGCAGCGTCCCACGGTGCCGCCCCAGTCGGCGAACTCCGCGGGACAGCGGCCGGGTGCCCGCCCCGCGGAGCGTCCGCTCACCGCGGCCGCGGCGCAGCGCGCCACCGCGCAGCAGCGGCCCGTCGGCCCGGGCCAGCGTCCCGGGCAGGCTGGCCTCGTCCGGCCGGCGCCGAAGGCCAAGCAGCGCCGCGCGCGCCTGATCGTGAGCAAGGTCGACACGTGGTCCGTGCTCAAGATGTCCTTCCTGCTCTCGGTGGCGCTCGGCATCGTCACGGTCGTCGCTTCGATCGTGCTGTGGATGGTCCTCGACGTCACTGGCATCTTCGACAAGATCAATGGCCTCCTGGGCGAGATCGGCGGCTCGGAGAGCGGCGGCGCGCTCGACCTGAAGAAGATCGCCTCGCTTGGCCAGGTGGCCTCGTTCGCGACCATCATCGCCGTGGTCAACGTGGTGCTGCTGACCGCGCTGTCGATGCTCACGGCCGTGCTGTACAACATCTCGGCCACCCTCGTGGGCGGCGTCGGAGTGACCCTCACCGACGACTGAGCGGAATTTGGCCGCGGGCCGAGGTGTGCTGTAGAGTCATATCTCGGCCCGAGGGCCACTGAGGGCGTATAGCTCAGGCGGTTAGAGCGCTTCGCTGATAACGAAGAGGTCCCAGGTTCAAGTCCTGGTACGCCCACGGATCCTGGTATCCGAACCATGTGGAGGTGCCCGTGAAGAGACTGATTGCGATCGCAGTCGCTGCTCTCGCGGGTGCCTTCCTGTATCGGAAGGCCAAGGAGTCCGAGGCCCAGAAGGGCATCTGGAGCGGCTCGACGGACAAGGTCGAATAGCCCGTTCCAGGAACACGGGGGCATGGCGCAATTGGTAGCGCACCTGCTTTGCAAGCAGGGGGTTAGGGGTTCGAGTCCCCTTGCCTCCACCGTGAGATGACTAGAGGAAGCCAGGCGTTCTGAACGCCTGGCTTCCTTGTTTTCCGCTGGACCGGTGTCACAGCTGTGATGCGCGTCCCGGACGCACCCGCAAAGGCCTGAGTCGGCCGCGGGGTGACCCTTGCCTCCGCTCGGCGCCTGTTCTATAACTCCTATATCAAAGACGGAAGGCTGGAGCGATGATCCTCACCGTCGACCTCGACAGCGAGGTGCCGATCTATCAGCAGCTTCGCGACCAGATCGTCGAGGCGATCGCTCAGGGCGTGCTGACCGAGGGCAGCTCACTGCCGTCCACGCGAGCGCTGGCAGCGGACTTCGGGATCAACTTCCACACGGTGAACAAGGCCTACGACCTCCTGCGCCAGCAGGGCCTGATCCGGCTCAACCGCAAGACCGGCGCGGTGGTGGCTATGACCGACGCGGGCGCGCCGTTCCGCACAGAGTGGACCGCGAGGGCGCGGACCTTGCTGGCAGAGGCCATCGCCAGGGGATTGCCGGCCGAGGACGTCCTCACGACCTGTCGGTCCGTGCTCGATTCATTCGGATCCACCCAGCCGGAGGAGATGCCATGACCATCGCCATCGTCCTGAGCTCGGTGCTGTCGGCACTGGTGCTGGCAGTCGCCCTCGTGCTTCCCTCGATCAACAGTCCGACGGTGCCCTTCGGCGTGCGGGTGCCGCTGCACCATGCCGACGACCCGACGGTGCTGCGGCAGACCCGCATCTACCGATGGCGGGTAGCGGCCAGCTGGATCGTCGCCGCCGCGGTCGGCGTCGCCATCTACAGCCTGACAGGCGAGACACTCACGCTGTCGCTGTCGGTGCTGCTTCTCGTCGGACTCTGGTACGGCTGCTTCTTCCTGGCCAATCGCGAGATCCGTGCGGCCAAGACAGCCGAGGGATGGTACAAGGGCCTTCACCAGGGCATCGCCGTGGACACCGGGCTGCGGACCGCCCCTCCGCGGTTTCCGTGGCTCTGGTTGTCACCCGCACTGATCATCACGGTCGCAACCGTGGTGATCGGAGTGCTCAGCTACCCGTCCATGCCCGAGGTGCTCGCCGTGCACTACGCGAAGGGCGTGCCCAACCGGTTGGCCTCCAAGTCAGTGGGCGCAGCCTTCTCGCTGGTGTTCGTGCAGATCGGCATTACCGCACTGCTCGCTGGAATGGCAGCGGCCATCATCTTCCGCAGCCGTCCGGACATCGACCCAGCACACCCGACCGGCTCCGCACGCTGGCACCGCCACTACGTGGTGCTGGGCGCCCGGGCCCTGCTCGGGCTGGCCGCGATGATCGACGTCGGGATGCTGGGATCATCGCTGCTGATGTGGACCGGGACGGCCACCCCATGGGCGCATGCTGTGGTCGCACTCCCGATCCTGGCCGCCGTCGCGGTGGCCGCCGTGGTCCTGGCCCGGAACAATCGCGAGCCGGATGAGGGCGACGAGGACACCGGCATCTCGCACCGGGACGATGACAGGTACTGGCGTGGTGGACTGTTCTACATCAACCGCGAAGATCCCGCACTGATGGTTCCTCGCCGGTTCGGTCTGGGGTGGACGCTCAATTTCGGCAATCCCACGACAGCGATGCTCGCGGCCGGCGTGGTCGCGCTGATCGGCCTCGTGATCACGCTCCGTTTCGAGGGTTGACCCCGGCAGGTCACCGGGGTCACGCGCGGCTGCAATATCGCCCGGCACTAGAGTGGGCTGGTGATCCCCCTCCTCGTGGTGCTCGGCGTGCTCGGCGTCTCCGCGTCCGGCCCGCTCATCGCCGGCACGCTCGCGGGCACCTCCGTCACCGCACTCGCGATCGCGTTCTGGCGCAACGCGATCGCCTCACTCGTCATGGCGGCGCCGGTCGCCGTGCGGAGTCCGGGCCAGTTCCGCCGGCTCACCCGCCGGGACCTGCTCTGGTCCTCCCTGGCGGGCGTGGCCCTCGCCTTCCACTTCGTGTGCTTCATCGTGTCCCTGACGCTGACGTCAGTCGCGGCGTCCACGGCCCTCGTGTGCCTCCAGTCGGGGTGGATCGCAGTCTTCTCGGTGCTGCGCGGCCGCAAGCTGTCCGTGCCCGTGCTTGCAGGACTCGGGCTCGCGTTCCTCGGCGTCGTCGCCATCACGGGGCTGGACCTCGGCTCCTCCCACGAGGCGGTGCTCGGAGACCTCCTCGCGGTCGCGGGAGGCATCCTCGCCGGCCTCTACACGATGGCCGGTGGCAAGGCCCGCCAGACCATGGGCACCGCAACGTACACGGCGCTCTGCTACGGGGTGTGCGCCGCCCTCGTGGCCATCATGGCCCTCGCGACGGGCGAGCGGCTCACCGGATTCGAGCCGGCGGGGTGGGCGGGGATCCTCGCGATCACCGCCGCCGCCCAGCTGGTCGGCCACACGGCGTTCAACCACCTCGTCGCGACCTTGAGCCCGCTCGTCGTCTCGATGTTCATCCTGCTCGAGATCCCCGGCGCGGCGCTCCTGGCCGCCGTGTTCCTCGGGGAGGTGCTGCCGGGCGGGACCTACGGGGGGCTGGGGCTCATCCTCGCAGGGCTCGCCGTCGTCGTCCTCGGCCAGCGGCGTACCCGGCGCGAGCCGCGGATCGCGCCGGAGCTCGGCGCGGACTGACGCTAGACGCCGCCGCGCTTGACCGGCGGCTGGTTGGCCGAGTGGATGGCGCGCAGGAGCTTGGCGGGGTAGTACACCGAGAAGATCACCGCCATGGGGGCGCGCAGCGCGATCTTCTTGATGTTGTGCGCCTTGTACGTCCGGTCGAAGCGCTGCACGTAGTACCGGTAGTCCTTGGGCGAGTCCTCGAGGCGCCGGGCGGACATCCCAGAGACCATGTCGGGCCAGTACTGGATCTTGAGCCCGCGCTCTGCGAGGTGCAGGGACAGATCGATGTCCTCGTGCATCTCGTCCTTCTCGTCCCGGCACGTCGAGTCCCGGATGGTTTCCCACGCGGTGCGCCGGATGGCCATGTTGGAGCCGAACAGGAAGTGGTACTCGTGCCGCGAGAGCTTCAGGAGGAGCTGGCGCATCTTGTCGTCGGCCTTGAGGCCGAACCGCCGCATCGGCATGTCGTAGTAGATCACGGGACCCGTCGCAGCCTGGACCGTGCTGTCCATGAAGGCCCGCTGGACCTCCTCGACCCAGTCCGGCTCGAGGAGCGAGTCAGCGTCGATACGGCCGATGACGTCCCCCGTGGCCGCGTCGAGGCCGAAGTTGCGGGTCGGGATGAGCCCCTGATCGCGGTCCTGGGTGAGGAGGATGATCCGGGACTCCGGGTACTCGGACTGCAGCTGGCGCACGATCTGCGCCGTCGAGTCCTTGGACATGTTGTCGACCACGATGATCTCGTGCGCCGGGACGGACTGGTAGATGGCCGCCGTGACGCACTGGCGGATCACGCTCTCCTCGTTGTACGCCGGCACGACGATGGACACGCTCGGCGGCTCGGGAGCAGCCGTCGTGGCGGGGAGGGCACGGTCCGGGGACATCACCACAAATCTAGCAAAGGGCCCCGGGGCCATGGGGGCGCATCCGGCGCGCCGCCCCTGGATGACGGCGGCCCGGGAGGGCACGGAAAACGGGCACGGGAGACGCGATCATGCGTCTCCCGTGCCCGTCGCGGCCGGTGGGAAGCGGACGTCAGGCGCCCGGCGTCTCCTTGTCCTCGCCGCCGTTGGACGCGGCGTGGATGTTCTTCATCGCCGTCGTGGCATCGGGGGCGACATGCTTGCCCTCGCTGGCCGCGGCGTTCTCGGCGGCGTCCTTCTCAGCGGCCTCCTCGCCTGCCTTCTCACCCTCGAGGACGGCGGCCTGGCCGGCGTCGAGCGTGGCGGCAGCCTCAGCCTCGGCCGCATCCGGAGCCTCGTCCACCGGCTTCTCGGCCGTGACGACCCGATCCGTGGCCGGCCCGCTGCTGGCGGGGACCGGAGAGGGGGTCGCGGCGCTGCCGGTGGACGTCGACGCGGTCGGCTCGGCCGGCTTGGGGGCCGGTGTCACCGGAGCGGGAGTCTTCCACGGGTCCTCGACCGGCTTGGCGGCCTTCCAGGCCGCAACGCCGGCAGCGACCGCGGCCGTGATGACGCCGAAGATCAGCAGGCCGCGGCCCTTCTTCTTCGGGGCCGGGCCGGAGACCTCCTTCGCGGCCTTGCGGACCGCCTGCTGGGCGGTGCTCACCGCCTCCTTCGCGGCGGCGTCGGCCTGGCGCACCACGCCCGAGTCGGCGAGCCTCTGCGCGACGGCGTCGACCCGCCCCGGGGCGGTGGAGAGGCCCCGGTTGACGGAGTCCGCTGCGTGGGCGATGCCCTCCGAGATCTTCGGCAGGTACTCGTCGGCCGCATCCTTGATCGCCGGCACCGCCTTGTCCACTGCCTGGTGGAGGCGCGGGGCGGCGCTGTCCACCACATCGGTGATCCGCGGCGCGAGCTGGGAGAGGCCGTCCTGGATCTTCGGCGTCACGGTGGCCACGCCCTCGGCGAGGTTGTGCGCTGCGGACTTGAGGCCCTCCTGGATCCGCGGCGACGCCGTGTCCAGCCCCTGCTGGATCCTCGGGACGGCCCACTGCACTGCCGCGTCGACACGGGGTTGGGCCCAGTCGCGTGCGCTCTCGACGCCCGCGCTCACATTCTGCTGGACGTCGCGGGCGAGCGACTCGGACGCGTTCAGGCTCTTCTCGACTGGTTTCTTCACGGCTACCTCCGGGAGTCTGCTGGGCCAACGCCAGCCTACGTGCCACACGTGGCATAGGCTACGGTCACACGGCCGGAGTGCCTCCGCCGTTCCCGGATTTCACCGAGCGCGGAACCGCCGCCGCACCCGGGGAGCCCCCGGCGCCCCGTGGAAGAATGGCCGCCATGAGCGCAATCGCAACTGCCAAGGCAACCATCCACACGAACCACGGCGACATCGTGGTCAACCTGTTCGGCAACCACGCCCCGAAGACGGTCAAGAACTTCGTGGGCCTCGCGACCGGCGAGCAGGCCTGGACGCACCCCGAGACCGGCGAGGAGAAGACGGGCACCCCGCTCTACAACGGCACCGTCTTCCACCGGATCATCAAGGACTTCATGATCCAGGGCGGCGATCCGCTCGGCAAGGGCATCGGCGGCCCGGGTTACCGGTTCGACGACGAGATCCACCCCGAGCTGAACTTCAAGGAGCCTTACAAGCTCGCCATGGCGAACGCCGGCATCCAGGGCGGCAAGGGCACCAACGGGTCCCAGTTCTTCATCACGACGGTGGACACCAGCTGGCTCTACGGCAAGCACACGATCTTCGGCGAGGTCGCCGACGACGCGTCGAAGAAGGTCGTCGACGACATCGAGGCCGTCCGCACGGGCATGCAGGACCGCCCGGTCGAGGACGTCGTGATCAGCTCGATCGACGTCGAGCAGCTCTGACCTGCTGACGTGACTGAAGGAAGCCCGGCGGCCGGCCCCGACGCCGTCCCCGTCTGCCCCCGCCACCCTGACCGCGTCTCCTACGTGACGTGCCAGCGCTGCGGGCGGCCGGCGTGCCCCGAATGCCAGCGGCCGGCCGCCGTGGGCTTCCAGTGCGTGGACTGCGTCCGCGAGCTCTCCGGCAATGCCCGGGCCACCCGGACTGTCTACGGGGGCCGGGCGCGGCCCGGCACCCGGCCCGCGGTGACCATCGGCATCATCGCCGTGTGCGCGCTCGTGTACGCGCTGCAGTGGATCATCCCCGGCAACGCCGTCTACGCGGACTTCGCCTACGCGAACTCGGCCACGCTGACCGCGGCCGAGCCGTGGCGCATGCTCACGAGCGCATTCCTCCACTCCCAGGGCTTCCTGCTCCACATCGTCCTCAACATGTACATGCTGTGGCTGTTCGGACAGGCCCTCGAGCCGCTGCTGGGCAGGGCCCGGTTCCTGGCCGTGTACCTGCTCTCGGCGATCGGGGGATCGGTCGGATTCCTGCTGCTCGCCCCGGGCCAGCCCGTCGCCGTGATCGGGGCCTCTGGGGCGATCTTCGGCTTGTTCGGAGGCCTGTTCGTGGTGCAGCGCCAGCGCGGCGGCGACGTCCGCCAGCTCGTCGTGCTGATCGTGATCAACGCCGTGCTCGGCTTCGTGGTCCCGGGCATCGCCTGGCAGGCGCACCTGGGCGGCCTCGTCACCGGGGCCCTGGCGACGGCGGTCATCGCCTATGCGCCGGGCGGCCGGGCCCGCCTCGCGGTCCAGGCCGGCGGCCTCGTGGCGGTCGCCGTCCTCCTGACGCTCGCGACGGTCGTGAAGGTCTCGAGCGTGCCCGCCCTCGGGGGCATCTCGCTGTAGCGCGGTAGGCAGGCACCCTCTGGAACCCCTGTGGAGAGTCTTCTCCACAGGGGTTTTCCACATCTGTGCACAAACTGAGGGACGCGCGCGCCAACCGGCGCCCCCGCGGTCCCGGGCCACGACAGGCCTTCCGGAGGCGAGCGGCGCGCGGTTGGAGGGCCCGGTCCCCAGCCTGTGGACAAGATGGGGCCGACGCTGTGGACGGCTGTGGATTCAGGCGGTTCCCGACGCGAGCAGCTCGTCGAGCCGCTGGTAGCCCTCGTTCATGCCCTCAGTCATCCCGGCGGCGAGCATCGCGTCCCGCGCCTCGACCGTCTGGAAGGACGAGTGGACGCTGAGCCGGCAGCGGTCCCCGTCGAGGTCCTCGAGGACGGCGGCGTCGAGGGAGACGTGCCCGGGCGCGCCCTCGAACTCGAAGGTCTGGACCATGCGCCGCGGTGCCGTCAGCTCGTGGAACGACCCGTGGAAGCTGTAGCTCGCACCCTCGGCACCGGTCTGGGTAAAGCGGTACGAACCGCCACTGCGGGCGTCGAAGTGGTCGATCACCGTGGTGTAGGCCCGGGGACCGATCCACTGGGCGAAGAGCGCGGGGTCGGTGTGGGCGCGGAACACGCGGTCGGCGGGAGCGTCGAATTCGCGGACGACGTCGACGAACGGCAGGCCTGGTTCGGCGGCCACGGTCGAGGTCTGGGTGGTGGTCATGGCTGGTGTCCTCTCTGCTGCGCGGCCGTGTGGGCCGCGTCGTGCTTCCCACCGCGGTCCGGCTCGGCCGCGAGGACCGCGTCGAGGCGCCGGTACTTCTCCTCGGTGCGCTCCCGGTAGGCATCGATCCATGCGGCCAGCGGGCCGAAGGCGGTGGGCTCCAAGTGGCAGGGGCGGCGCTGGGCGTCGCGGCTGCGGGTGATCAGGCCGGCATCCTCGAGCACCCTCAGGTGCTTGGAGACGGCCTGGACGGTCACGGCGAACGGCGCCGCGAGCTCGTTGACTGTGGCATCCCCCAGGGCGAGGCGTGCCACGAGCTTCCTCCGGAGGGGATCGGACAGCGCGGCGAAGGCCCGGTCGAGCCGGTCTTCCTCGGTTTCCGTGACGGGTGGGGCGGAGCTCATCCGCGCTGGACCTCCGTGCGGCGTCCGGGGAGGGACGCTGTTCAATGTATCGGTTGTTCAACTAGATGGTTGATTATATCCAAGCTACGCCCGTCCCCCGCAGCGGTCAAGGGTCTCTGTCCACAGGGGATGTCCACAGTGTGCGTAACTTACAGGCGTGTAGTTCACACCGCGCGCCGCGTGCAGGCGCGCCCGGGGGGCGCTTCCACCGGTCTGTTCCCCCAGCCTTGTCCCCAGCCTGTGGATAACTCTGGGCATAACGCTGTTGACAACCGCCCGGGCTCCTCCCCGATGTCGGCGCCCGGGCGTAGGCTCGGGCCAAGGAGGTAGCTGGCGTGAGCAATCTTGAACTCGACCCGGCCGAGACACTCTGCGCGGACGAGCCCGCCGCGCAGGGAATCGAGGTCATCGAACCCCGCGACGTGCCCCTCGGAGGCCCGCGGGCCATGCCCGTGCGCCGGACGCTCCCATCCCGGCAGCGCTCCCTCTTGGGCGCCTGGTGCTTCCTCGACCACTACGGTCCCGACGACGTCTCCTCCACCGGCGGCATGCGCGTCCCGCCGCACCCGCACACCGGCCTGCAGACCGTGAGCTGGCTCTTCACGGGCGAGATCGAGCACCGTGACAGCGCGGGCCACCGGGCGAGGGTCCGTCCCGGGGAGCTCAACCTCATGACCGCGGGGCGGGGCATCAACCACTCCGAGTACTCGACGCCCGAGACGACCACGCTGCACGGCGTCCAGCTGTGGACAGCGCTGCCCGGGCCGTTCCGCTCCGCCCCTCCGGGGTTCGAGCGGTACGTGCCGCCCGCCGTCGGGCTCCACGACCGGAACGGGGCCCGCGCGGGGGAGCTGCGGGTGTTCCTCGGTTCGCTGCACGGGTCGTCCTCCCCCGTCCGCACGTATACGGCACTGCTCGGCGCCGAGGCCGTCCTCGACCCGGGAGGCGAGGCGCTCCTGGAGGTCGCGGAGGAGTTCGAGCACGCGATTCTCGCCGACGGTGGGGCGCTCGAGGTCGAGGGCACCGCGCTGGCCGAGGCGCACCTGGCCTTCCTCGCCCCGGGACGCGGCCGCATCCGGCTCGCCAATCAGGGACCGCGCCCGGTGCGCGCGGTGATCCTCGGGGGGCCGCCATTCCCCGAGGAGATCACCATGTGGTGGAACTTCGTGGGCCGCTCCCACGAGGAGGTCGTGGCCTTCCGCGATGCGTGGAACGGGCAGCTGGCGGGGCAGGGGCCGACGGACGACGGCGCACCGTTCGGTACCGTCGTCGAGCTCACCGGGGGCGAGGCGGCGCTGCCCGCTCCCCCGCTGCCCAACGTCAGGCTCCGGCCACGGCCGAGCGCGCACACGCCACACGGCACTGCAGGAACAGCCGAGAAGGAGGCACCCATGACCGTGCAGGAATCCGAGAGGCAGTCTGGGAAGACGGAGTTCGTCCACGCGGACCAGAAGCACCGCTACGAGGTGCACGTGGGAGGGGTGGTTGCCGGCTTCACCCAGTACCGGGAGAAGGAGGGCGGCTCCGTCTACGCGTTCGACCACACCGAGGTGGCCGACGGCTACTCGGGCATGGGGCTCGCGAGCAGGCTCGTCACCTACGCGCTCGACGACGTGCGCGCGGCGGGACGCCGGATCCGGCCCTACTGCCCCTACGTCCGAGCCTTCCTCAAGCGGCACCCCGACTACGCGGACCTCGTCGAGGACGGCTTCGTCATGGACGAGGACTGAGGCTTGTCCACAGGGTTGTCCACGCCGTGGATAACTCACACCGATGTAGTTCCCTGCAGCGGGCCGGTATCCACCGACTTTCCCACACCCTGTGGATAACTTGGCCGACGCTGTGCACACCCCGTGCACAACCTCGCCCCCTCCGTTCCGGGTACGCATCTCGTCGCCGATGCGGCGTTTCGGGTACGGATCTCGGCGCCGCTTCCGCCTTCCGGGTACGGGAGCGCCGTTAGCATGGCCGGATGGAGCCCACCGTGGATGGACCCCTGCCGACGGACGGGGATCGGCCCCTCGCGCTCGTCACGGGGGTAGGACGCACCGTCGGTATCGCCGCGGGCATCGCCCGCGAGCTCGCGCGCCAGGGGTGGGACCTGGCCCTCTCGTTCTGGCGCCCCTACGACGGCCGCATGCCCTGGGGCGTGCAGCCCGCCGACACCGAGGCCATCGCCGAGGAACTGCGCGGGCTCGCGGCCTCCGTGGCGACGATCGAGGCGGACCTGGCCGACCAGGCAGCCCCGGAACGACTCCTGGCGGAGGCCGGCGGCGAGCGGCCGGTCAGGGCGCTCGTGCTCAGCCATGCGGAGTCCGTCGACTCGGCGCTGCTGGACACGGGGCTCGAATCCTTCGACCGGCATTTCGCGGTGAACACCCGGGCCTCCTGGCTCCTCATCCGCGCCTACGCCCGGCAGTTCCCGGCCGAGTGGCACGGTGCGGGGCGCATCGTGGCCCTCACCTCCGACCACACAGTGGGCAATATGCCCTACGGGGCAAGCAAGGGGGCACTCGACCGCATCGTCATGGCGGCCGCCCGTGAGCTGGCCCCGCAGGGCATCGCGGCCAATGTCCTCAATCCGGGGCCAGTCGACACCGGCTGGATGGATGACGACACCCGCGCAGCCTTGGGCGCCCGGCAGCCTTGGGGCCGCCTCGGCACCCCGGCAGACGTTGCCGCCGTGGTGGCCTTCCTCCTCAGCGGCCCGGGCGGCTGGGTGAACGGCCAGCTCCTCCACGCCGACGGAGGCTTCTCGGCCCTCTGACCTTGGATTCCCTCTATGGCATATTCCGGGGTAGGGAACCTATCCGACCGCTTGCCGCGGCTCCGAGGGTGCGGCATGCGGCTCGGACGGGCCGTGCTCCCCCGCCTCGTCCGCGGGCCGGTTCCGGAGGAAGGCAGCGAGAACGATCGCGGCGACCCCGGCCACGGCCGCGACGAGGAACGCCGCGCGGAATCCGGCCATCGCGGCGTCCGCCGCGGGCATGCTCGCCCTGGCCGCCTGCGCCGTGCCGGCCATGACCGCGACGAGCAGCGCCGTCCCCGCCGCGCCCGCCACCTGCTGCAGGGTGCTCAGGATGGCCGAGCCGTGGCTGTAGAGGCGCGGCGGCAGGGGATTCAGCCCGCTCGTGAACGTCGGGGTGAACAGGAAGGCTAGCCCGAGCGACAGGACAATGTGCAGGCCCATCACGAGCCACACCGACGTCTCCGCGGTGATGAACGCCAGCGCCCCGAGCACGGCGGTGATGAGGGACGTTCCCGTCAGGGTCAGCGGCACCGGGCCGACCCGGTCGAACCACCGACCCACTGTGGGCGCGAGCAGCCCCATGACGAGGCCGCCCGGCAGGAGGAGCAGGCCCGTTCCGAGCGTGTCGAGCCCGCGCAGCTGCTGGAGGTAGAGCGGCAGGAGGATGACGACCCCGAAGAGGGCCATCATCCCCACCATGAGCAGCGCCGTCGCCACCGTGTACATCGGATACGCGAAGGCGCGCAGGTCCAGCAGTGGCGAGCCGGAGCGCTGGAGCGCAAGCTGCCGCAGCACGAAGGCCGCCAGCGCCGCGGCCCCGACCAGCAGCGGCACGGCCGGACCGAGTCCGCCCGATCCCTCGCCGCCCAGCTGACTGAGCCCGTACACCACGCCGCCGAAGGCCGGCACCGAGAGCAGCACCGAGAGTGCATCGAGGGCGCTCCGCTGCCCGCCGGAGGCCCCGCGCAGCTTCGCGGCCCCGAACAGCAGCGCGGCGACCGCGATCGGCAGCACCGTGAGGAACATGAACCGCCACGAGAAGAACTGCAGGATCAGCCCGGAGAGGGTGGGACCCACGGCGGGTGCCACGGAGATGACGATGCTGACGGTGCCCATGACCTGCCCCCGGCGCGGCACGGGAATGAGGTTCAGCACGCTCGTCATCAGCAGCGGCATCATGATCGCCGTGCCGGAGGCCTGGACCACGCGCGCGAGCAGCAGCACCCCGAAGCCCGGCGCGAGCGCGGCGAGCAGCGTGCCGGTGCTGAACAGGCTCATCGCCAGGATGTACACGGTGCGGGTCGAGAGCCGCTGGAGGAGGAAGCCCGTGGTCGGGATGACCACTGACATCGTCAGCATGAACGCGGTGGAGAGCCACTGGACCGTGGGCGCGTCGACGTGCAGCTCGGTCATCAGGCGCGGCAGGGCGACGTTCATGATCGTCTCGTTGAGGATCACCACGAAGGCGGCGACGACCAGCACGGTCACGACGAGCCGGTTCTCCGGGCTGATGGGGTGCGCCTCGCGCGGCGTCGCGGCGCGCGGGGCGGCCGACGGCGAGGGGTGCTCGGATGCGGGAGGCAAGGGTTCTCCTGAGGTGCTTTCAGGGAAGGACAAGGGGAGGGTGCGGCGCCGGGGCGCGCCCGGCGCAGGACCGGTGTCGAGTCCAACGCGGGGAAGGCTCCCATTCTTCCAGAAGGCGGGCACATCGGACAGGCGCGGGACGGCTCAGCCCCCGCGGATGCTCCACACGCGGTAGCCGAGGAATCCCGCAGCGGGGAGGGCCGCGGTGATGGCGAGGATCCACGCGACCGATGCCGAGCCGGCGTCGGCAGCTGTGACCCGGGGGATCAGGTGGAACGAACCGGTGCGCAGGAGCCATTCCGGCGGGGCGCCCAACCCGAACGCTGCCGTCCGGGTCAGGGTCGGCAGCCGCGTGGCCCCAGACCCCCGCGCCCCAGCGGGTGGGCCCCCGGCGCTCCCGCACCGGGGCGACCATGCCGGCCCCTCAGGCCAAGTCGTAGACGGCGACGGTGGTCCCGGGTTCGAGACGGGCCCCGGTGGAGCGGTAGGTGGCCAGGGCCGCCTGGTTGTCCTGCTCCGTGGCCGTCCACATGCCGTAGCACCCGGCCTCCCGGGCGATCTCGGCGAGGGCATTGACGAGGTGGGAGGCCAGGCCGCGGCGCCGCCAGCCCTCGGCCACGGCGAGCTCGTAGAGGAACATCTCGGTGCCCTTGTCCGGGTGGGCCGTCTCGACGCCGCTCACGAAGCCGACCGCCCGGCCCTCTGCATCCTCGGCGAGCAGCAGGTGGTGGCCCGGCTTGGCCAGGAACTCGCGGGCGCCCGCGTCCGTGACGGGGGCATCGAACAGATCCGAGGCGGCCGTGAGCCGGCCGGCGTCGTGCGGGCCGAGGCGGCGGAGTGTGATGTTGGGCGCGTTGTCCGCATCCACGGCCCGAGCTTACGCGCTCCGCCACGGAAGGTGAACGGTGGGCGACCTCAGGCCCAACTGCAGCTTGCTACACTCGGACAGCTGAGCCACCCACGGCTCGCCACCCCACGACAGCCCGACACGGACGCAGCCCCCCTTCGCGCCCGGAAACGGCGTGCGCCCGAAAAGAGGAGATCCCCGACCTCATGACCGCTTTGGCCGAGCCCGACTACTACGACGACTTCGACTCCGACTTCCGCTCCGAGCTCGACGCGAAGTACGAGGAGGGGTTCGGCTACAGCCCCCACATGGAGGACGAGGACGACGACCGCCTCGACGACCTCTTCGCGGGGCTCTTCGACGCCTCCGACGAGGATGACGACGACGCGGAGCCCGTGAGGCCCAAGGCCGCGCCCAAGAAGGCGGCAGCCAAGGCGTCCTCGGGATCGCCCGCGCCGAAGAAGGCCACCGCGAAGGGCACCCCCGCCGCGTCCGAGGTGGTCGTGACGAGCATCGCCGAGCGCCGCGCCGCCGCAGGTGTGGATGTGGCCGCTGCTGCTGGGGCCCCGGCTGCTGCCGCTGCGGTGGGCGAACCCGAGGCCGCGCCGATGACTGGACCTGACGCCGCGCCCGCTCCTGCGGCCGACGTGCTGCGGACAGCCGCGGCCGACGAGGTTGCCGCCGCCGCCCGCCGCGCTGCGGAGAGGGCCCGGGCGGCCGCCGACGAGGCCGCCGCCGCGGCGAAGCAGGCGGTGGCGCACGCCGTCGCGAAGGCCGCTGCCGCGAAGGCTGCCGCCGCCGAGGCTTCCGCGGCCGAGCAGGCTGCCCAGGCTGCGCTCGACGCCTCGACGGCGGCCGAGCAGGATGCCGTGCGTGCCGCCGAGCAGCTCGAGCTCGTGCTCGCCACCCCGGACGCGTCCTCCGGGGTGATCTCGGGCTCGGAGGAGGTGACCTCGGGCTCGGAGGAGGTGACCTCGGCGCAGGAGGAGGAGCGCACCCAGGAGCAGGAGGAGGCGCCCGCCCAGGAGCAGGAGGAGGCGCCCGCCGCCGCGGACCTCCCGGCCTCCGACCCGAACTTCGCGCCCCACATCGCCGCGGTCAACCAGCACGTGGAGTTCCTGCGCAAGCTGCGCCCGGGCTTCGAGGTCCCGTACGTCGACCCCATGCACTCGGTCGACGAGTGCCGGATCGTGAGCCTGTTCTCCAACACCGGCGAGGCCAGCCCCCGCGGCTACGTCTGGGCCGGCGACGACGCCGCCGCGACGCGCCTGCTCGGGCTCCAGTACCAGCTGGGCCTGCGGCCGGAGTGGATCATGCCCTGGAACGCCTACCCCTGGTACACCCCGGGCGAGGCCAACGGCAAGCTCACGCCCGAGCAGCTGCACGCCGGCCTCAAGCCGCTGCTCACCTTCCTCAAGACCGTCCCGAGGGTGTCGGCGATCGTGGCCCACGGCACCGAGGCGAACCGCCTCGCGCAGATGCTCCTCAAGACGGACAACCCGCTCATCTGGCGCCGCGGGCTCAAGGTCTACAAGGCCCGCGCCCTCCACGGGCGCGCGTTCGCCGGCTCGAAGGAACGCCAGACCGAGTGGCTCATCGAGATGGGCCGCGCATACGCCGACGCCATGGCCCGCGCGGGCCTGCAGGCCGGCCGCGCCTAGCGC